>JBEKAP010000020.1:0-17037 GCA_050015875.1 Candidatus Dormibacteria bacterium
TCGCCGCACTCGACCAGCCGGTCGACGAACCGTTGATGTCGCGTCCCATGACCTGCCAGTAGTAGGTCGCACCGGCCTCCAGGTCACCGGCCGGCACGGTCCAGGCCGGGGCGCTCTCCCAGGGGCTGCTGGTCACGTAGGCATCGAAGTCGCTCCGAGTGCTGACCTCGAACTGGTACTGGACACACGCGGTGCAGGTTCCGGCCGTGAGGCTGGCGTGCAGCGCGCTGCCGGTGCCCGGTGTCACCACCGCGCTGCCGGTCGATGGCGGCGTGCCCACCAGGACGTCGAAATTGGCGGTGTTCGACCCAGCCGGGCCTCCGTACTGCGACAACCACTGGCCGTTCTGAGTGTCATAGAGGTCGAACTCGAGCTCGTACGAGCCCGCGCCAAGCCCCGTGAGGTACGAGGCAATACCGGCATTGACCCAGACACCGGAACCAGGGTTGACGGCCACAGGCGGCAGCGTGATCGTCCCCGCCGCCGGCGCGGAGGAAACACCGTTGGCGATCACGGCCTGAGTGCTCGGATTGAGCACGTGGTAGGAGATCCCGTACGGGCCCGAGGTCGTCCACGCGGAATTGGTCTGATTGACGACGTAGACGGGAAGCGTCGGCGCGTAGCTGCCGCCGGGCCCGAGGAAGGGCTCGTTGCCGCTCTGCGCCGACGGGGACGGGTTGGCCGCGCTGTCCTGGAACCCCCAGTTGACCGGACCCACCACCGACAGCGACGAGGTCGACGACCAATTCTGCACGACGTCGCTGGCCGTGACCCCCTCGACCCGCCAGTAGTAGGTCTGCCCGTCGGAGAGGGCATCTCCAAGCGGTAGCGTCCAGGAGTCGGAGCCATTCAGTGCTGCGGCGAAATACGTGGCTGTGGACGCGAAAGACGAACTCGTGCTGATCTGGAAGAGGTACTGGTTGCACTCCGAGCAACTTGCCGACGTGAGCGTTGGTTCCAGCTCCGGATCGACCAAGACCGCCCCATTGGTCGGTGAGGTCAGGGTCGGTCCCGCACCGGTATTGGCTGTGAATGTGGACGGGGATGACCAGTCGGTTAGCATGAAGTGGCTCTCACCCTGCACCTCCCAGGAGTACGTGCACCCGTTTTCCACAAAGCCCACGGGGGGTTGCCATGACGTCGAGGGGATCGTGCCGCTGCTGGCCGTCGCGGACCCGGAGGGGCACGAACCCGATGTGCTGATCTGGTAGTTGTAACCCACGCAGGAGGAGCAAGGGCTGACGGTGAGGGCCGGGTCGAGGTTGGGATCGCTGGCCCCGTAGGTCGAGTTGTTGGCGGGGGAGATCAGGGTGGGGGCCGCGTAGTCATACGTGACGCTGATGTACGACGGCCTGCCCGTGACGGTGTTGTACGCCGCCAGCTGCATCCAGTAGTTTGACGAGTAATTGCTGTCGGATGTGATGATGATCCCGTCGTAGGGGGCAGAGCCGTTCGTCCATTCCTGGACCCACGAGGTGATGTTGACCCCGGGATTTGGCACCGAGTTGCGGCTGCCGTTGCAGACGTTGCCCCAGTTCGCTGAGACGCTCCCGGTAACTCCGTTGTTGGCGTTGTAGGGGAACCCGTTGTTCCAGGTCCACGTCAAGTTCCATGGCGCGCTGGATTGCCACATCCAGAAGGTCTCGGCCGAGCACAGGTCGGTCCAGTCAAAATAGCCGTTCCAGTAAGCCGAGGTGATGCTGGCGCCGTCCAGGTCCTGAAGGCCCGGATAGATGAGAGCGGTCTCGTTGTAGCCGGTCGTGCTGCTGCTGTACTCGCCGATCCAGTCCACGTAGTCGTTCTGCGTCGTGCTGTAGTACCCGGCGTAGTTGCAGGTTGGGCAGTAGGTGCTCACGAACATGTCGGAGCCGGCCCCGCCCCCGTTGGTCCAGCTGGGGTCGATGGTCACCGGGTACACCCGCGCGGGATCGCGCAGCCACGCTCCCGAGGCGATGACGTCCAACCAGCTTCCGCCCGGACCCAACGCGTAGCCGACCGAGGTCGAGGCGCTCAGACCGGACTGCGGATCGAAGTCGCTGTCGCCCATCGTGCCGGGCGGAAGGTCGAAGACCACGCTCCCCGCGCCATCGACGAAATCCACAGCGCCACCGGAGTCGAGCTTCGCGGTGAGCCCGGTCAGGGTGAGGGGAAACCGGTAGACGACATCGCCGGTACCGGCAGGCGGTGCGTCGAGCACGATCAGCTGTGTCAGCGTGTCGAGGGCGTTGACATACTCCAGGTTCTGCGAGGGCCACGCGTCCTCGTATTCCACGGTGCTTCCGCCCGACATCGACGCCTTGGCGGCTTGGGCTGCCACGGCGCCGGTAAGGGCACCGCCACCGGCCGCCTCGAACCCCTGAACGGGGGTCCCAAAGGTGATCGACGACCCATTCGAGCTGAGGGTCAGGAGATCAGGGTCGCCGAGCGACCCCGCCAGCCGGACCCCCACCGGGCCTCCCCCACTGACGATCGAGCCGTCCGCCTGCACTGAGAGCTTCGGGTTGATCGGCAACCAGTCGCCCTGGGCGTTCTGGTAGTTGACGGAGGTCTGGTAGACCTCGGCGGTCAGGGTGCCATCCGCATTGGCGTACGTGTCGGTCGTGGCAGTGTCGAGGGCCGGCACCTCCTGGCTCACGCCCTGCTTGAACCCGGTGATCTTCTTTCCCTTGGCGGCGCGCTCGGCGGCCAGCCGCGCCGTCTGGACGGCGGCGGCCTCGGTGAGTTCCGGCGATGCGGGCGGCTTCGCCAGGGAGGGCGTCTTGGGCAGCGTGGGGGCGGTCGTCGTCGACGGCTTCGACGCGGACGTGGAGCCGGTCCGCCAGGTGTCGCCGTGGATGGGGGCGGGGTGCTCGGCCTGGTTGGCGCCGGCGGCGAGCAGTGCCGCCGCTGCAGCCTTGGACTGGCTCCCCGAGAGCGACGACGCCGAGCCGGAGCTGGACGTGGATCCCCCTCCGGTGGGGTTGCTGGGGGGCACGTACTCGAAGATCTGGCCAACGACCGCAGCTGCTCCGAGGGCCACGAGCAGCACGGCATGCCCGCGTGCGATCCGAGCCTTCGATACGCTTCGGTTGTTTTGGGCAGGCCGACGTCCGTCACGACCGAGCTTGCGCAGCCACTCCGGCATGGCGCCCCCACTCCGCGGCCACGAACCAGCGCCCCCCCGCTAGGACCGCCTCGGGAGCCGCACTCGGCTTGAGCAACCCAGTTGGGGCGGCACGCTACAGATTCTCGTAGCCGGTTGTCAATGGGTTGCGCTCACCGAAAAGCGCCGCGAGACCAGTGCGCCAGCGCGATGCGGCGGCTCGCTGCCGCCCGGCTACCGGCTGTCGCTCCCCGCCGGCGCGATGCGGCGGCGCCAGAGCAGGAGGAGGGTCCCGAGGGCGCAGAGCAGAGCGCCCAGGAGATACCACCGCAGCGGCGGGCCGCCCGGTGCCCCGGTGTCGGGAACTCCCGCGGCGCCGGCCGCAGTCACCGTGACGGAGGTGATGCCGACGGCAGTCGCGGCCTGATCGCCGGGATCGGCGAGCGAGGCGTCCGTGATCAGGGTTCCCGAGGCGGTCTCCGCCACCCGCACCGTCCACGCGACGCTGCCCAGCGAGCTCCCCGGCGTGACCGGGACGGCGGCGGTCGACGTGCAGATGAGCTCCGCACCCTCATCGCCGACACTGCAGCGCCAGGAGGATGGGGCATCCTGGGTGAAGGTCTCGCCGGCAGGCAGCTGCAGGGTGAGGGTGGGATCCTGATCGGCCGGCCCCCCCACCGTGGCGAGAATGGCGGAGCTGGTCAGTGTGTAGCTGCCCCCGGCCCGGATCGAGCCGGGCGGCCCGGACATCGCGATCTGGAACACCGGATCGGCGGTCACCGCGAACCCGGTGAGCGCGGTGGAGCCCAGGTAGTTGCCGTCACCCACGTACGTGGCCGTCACCGGCGAGTAGTCGCCGGCGGGGAGCTTGGCGGTGGTGCAGGACGCTGCGCCCGCGCTGAGCGGTCCGGTGGTGCACAGCACGTTGCCGTCCTGGTCGGTGAAGCCCACCGTGCCGGTGGCGTCACCGGGCAGCCCGCTCGCCGAGAGGGTGACGGTGTTTCCGAAGCTGGTGCTGGCAGGGTCGGCCGACGCGGTCAAGGACGTGGCCGCCTGGTAGACGGTGAACTCGGTCGTCGCCGTGGAGCCCAGATGGTCGCTGTCACCCGAGTAGGTGGCCGTCACCGAGGGGTAGCCGGCCGCGGGAAGCACCGCGGTCGTGCAGGCGGCCGCCCCGGCGCTCACCTGACCGGTGGTGCAGAGGGCGTCGCCGTACTGGTCGGTGAAGGCGACCGTCCCGGTGGCGTCCACGGGCAGCCCGCTCGCCGAGAGGGTGACCGTGTTGCCGTAGGTGGTGCGGGCGGGACCGGCCGATGCCGTGAGCGAGGTCGCGGCCTGAGCGATGGTGAACCCGGTGGTCGCCGTGGAACCCAGGAAGTTGGCATCACCCGGGTACGCCGCGGTCACCGGCGAGTAGTCTCCCGCCGGAAGCTCCGCGGTCGTGCAGGACGCCACCCCGGCGCTGATCTGGCCGGTGGAGCACAGCGGGTTGCCGTCCTGGTCGGTGAAGGCGACCGTCCCGGTGGCGGCAGCGGGCAGCCCGGTCACGGAGAGGGTCACGGTGTTTCCGTAGGTGGTGCTGCTGGGGCCGGCCGACGCCGTCAGCGACGTGGCCGCCCGGGAGATGGTGAACGCGGTGGTCGCCGTGGAACCCAGGTGGTTGGCGTCGCCCGCGTAGGAGGCCGTCACCGGCGAGTGGTCGCCGGCGGAGAGCACCGCGGTCACGCAGGATGCGGCCCCGCCACTGATCTGCCCCGTGGTGCAGAGCGCGTTGCCGTCATCGTCGGTGAAGCTCACCGTCCCGCCGGCGCCGGCGGGCAGATCGCTCGCCGATAGGGTCACCGTGTCGCCGTAGGTGGTGCTGGTGGGGTCGGCCGACGCGGTGACGGAGGTGGCGGCCCGGGTGATGGTGAACGCCGTGGTCGCCGTGGATCCGAGGTAGTCGGTGTCCCCCGAGTACGTGGCTGCCACCGACGGGTAGTCCGCGGCGGGGAGCTCCGCGCTGGTGCAAGACGCCGCCCCAGCGCTCAGCTGACCGGTGGTGCAGAGCGCATTGCCGTCCTGGTCGGCGAAGCTCACCGTCCCGGTGGCCCCGCTGGGCAGCCCGCTCGCCGAGAGGTCGACGGTGTTGCCGTACGTGGTGCTGGTGGGGTCGGCCGACGCGGTGACGGAGGTGGCGGCCCGGGTGACGGTGAACTCCGTGGTCGCCGTCGAGTCCAGGTAATCGCTGTCACCCGAGTACGTGGCCGTGACCGCAGAGAAGTCACCGGGGGCTAGCTCGGCGGTGGTGCAGGACGCCGCCCCGCCACTGATCGGCCCCGTGGTGCACAGCGGGTTGCCGTCCTGGTCGGTGAAGCCGACCGTGCCCGTCGCGCCGGCGGGCAGCTCAGTGGCCGACAGCGTGACGGTGTTGCCGTAGGTCGTGCTGCTCGGCTCGGCCGATGCCGTGAAGGAGGTGGCCGCCCGGGTGATCGTGAACTCGGTGGTCGCCGTCGAGCCCAGGTAGTTGCTGTCGCCCCCGTACGTGGCGGTCACCGGAGCGTACTCGGCGGCGGCAAGCTCGGCGGTCGTGCACGAGGCGGCCCCGGCGCTGATCTGCCCGGTGGTGCACAGCGGGTTGCCGTCCTGCTCGGTGAAGCTGACGGTCCCGATGGCGTCCCCCGGCAATCCACTCGCCGACAGCTCGACGACGTTGCCGAACCCGGTCCTCACCGGATTGGCCGACGCCGTGAACGAGGTGGTGGCCTGGGTGATGGTGAACGCGGTGGTCGCCGTCGCGCCCAGGTAGTCGGAGTCGCCCGAATAGGTGGCCGTCACCAGGGAGTAGTCGGCGGCGGGCAGCCCGCCGGTCGTGCAGGACGTGGCCCCGGCGACGATCTGCCCGGTGGCGCAGAAGAGGTTGCCGTGCGGGTTGGTGAAGCGCACCGTCCCGGTGGCGTCGCTGGGCAGCCCGCTCGCCGAGAGCGTGACGGTGCCTCCGTACGGAGTGCTGGTGGGGTCGGCCGACGCCGTCACCGACGTCTCCGCCTGGGCGATGGCGAAGGTGAACGCTCCCGTCCCCTGGTGGTTGCCATCTCCGGAGTAGGAGGCGGTCACGCTGTAGGTGCCGGCAGGGATCACCCCGGTCGCGCAGGAGGCGCTGCCGGAGCTCGCTGACGCCGAGCAGAGCTCGGTCCCGGCCGGGAGCGGCGATCCCGACGCCGCGACGAAGATGATGCTGCCGGTCACTGCGGTCGGTGCGTAGCTCGCCACCAGGCTGAGAGAGCCGGCGTAGACGGGATCCGACGGGTTGGCCACACCCCTGACCGAGAGAGGCGCCGCCGCGATCGTGAAGCCGGTGGTCTCCGTGGAGCCGCCGTAGGTCGTGTCACCGGAGTAGGTGGCCGTCACGCTGTAGCCGCCCGCGCCGAGGACTCCCGCGTCACAGGATCCGCCGCCCGCACTGAGGGTCGCGGAGCAGAGGGTCCCCTGGCCTGCCGTGAAGGTCACCGTGCCCGTGGCCCCGCTCGGGAATCCGCCGGCCGAGAGGGTGACGGCACTGCCGTACACCTGCCCGAGCGCCACGTCGGAACCCGCGCTGAAGGAGGTTGCCGCCAGCACGGTGAAGTTCCCGTTGATCTGCGCGCCCTCGTAGTTGTTGTCGCCCGTGTAGGAGGCGGACAGGTAGGCGTTGCCCGGCGGTAGAAGCGACGCGGCAGGAATCGCCGCGGTGCAGATGGCGGTCCCATCCGACACCGGCGCGCCACCGCAGAGGACGTTGCTCCCGAGCATGAACTCGACGCTCCCGGCGGCATCCGCCGGAAGCGAACCGGCGGTGAGAGTGATCTGCTGGCCCGCCGAGCCCTCGGCCGGGTTCACCGCCAGGCTCATGCTGGGGTACACCTGCTGGATGGTGAGGTCGAGCTCCTCGTCGACGGCGAAGTAGTTGCCGTCACCCGAGTATCTCGCGTCGATGACGTAGCCGCCGGCGGGCAGATCGGTGGTCGGCGTGCAGGCGGCGCTGCCGTCGGAGACCGTGGCTGTGCACAGCGTGGTGCCGTCCTCGAGGAACGTCACCGTTCCGGTGGCGGCGGTGGGAAGGAAGTCGGCCTGGAGACTGAACGGCTGCCCGTAGGGGGGCGCTGCCGGGACGGACGTCGGGGTGAAGCTGGCCGTGGCGGCGTCGACGACGAAGTTGACGTTGTCGGCGTCCGCGTCATAGTTGGCGTCGCCCGGGTAGGTGACGGCGAGATCGTAGTGGCCCGCGGCGAGGGTGGGCAGCTTGCAGCCACCGGCCGACGTGCTGAACTGGCACAGCTGCTGCCCCCCGGCGGTGTTGGTCACCGTGATGGTTCCGGTGGGAAGACCGGGGATGTAACCGCCGTCCCAGCCGGTGATGCTGACGTACACCTGCGGTGAGTGGGGGTAGGTCGTCGAGGCAGGGAGGACGGTCGCATTCAGCTCGGTCTGCACCTTGTAGATGTCGACCGGGGTGGTCAGCTGCGCAGCCGCGTAGTAGGGGTCACCGGAGTAGATCGCGGTGACCTCGTAGCTGCCCGCCGGAGGGATGCCGGAACAGTTCGCGGAATTGTTACCCGCGCTGGTCGTGCAGATGATCGTGGAACCGACCTCGTAGGTGACCGTGCCGCTCTCGTCTGCCGGCGCGCCCTGCTCCTCCCCGTCGCTGAAGGTGGTCGTGAAGGCCACGACGTCACCATAGGTGTCGCCATACTCGGCACTGTTGGTCACGCTCCAATCGGGCACGAGCTTCTGAAGGGTGAAGCTGAACACGGTCGAAGCCGCGTGGTAGGTGGCATCACCGGTGAAGGTGGCGGTGACCTCGTAGGTGGTTCCGGGGATCCTGAGCCAGTATGTCGACTCGCCGACGATGCAGCTCTGCCCCGGATCCGCGAAGCAGAGCAGGTCGCCGAACTGGTCGGTGAATGTAACAAGGGTGTCGCCCGGCGCGGCCGAAACCGCCGCCCCCAGCGTGATGGTGTCGGTGATGGCCGGGTTGGCCGGGCTCTCCCAGGGCGAGATGGTCACCGGCGTGGCCCCGGTGGTGACGGTGACGGTCAGGGTGTTGACGGAGACATAGTCGGTGTCACCCATGAAGAGACCCTGGACGTCGATGCTCCCGCTGATCCCCGGCGCGGCCACCTGACCCGAGCAGCCCGCTCCACCATCGGTCACGTAGCTCTGGCAGATGGGGTACTCGTAGCTGCCCTCGGGGAGGGTGTACTGGAACTGCACAATCGCATTGGAATCCGCGGGGAGGCCGGTGGCCGAGAGGGTGATCGTGCCCCCGAAGAGGACCGTGGTCGGGCCCCCGGGATGGTGAAGGGCCCGGCGGCCATGGCGACACGGGGCACCGTCACGGCGATCCCCGCCAGGCAGAACCCGGTCACGAGCACGAGAAGACGGCGGGCGCGTGGTGCAGGCGCACTAGTCACAGATGATGAATTTGCCCCATGCGACGCACGTCCGACGGGCGCCCGCTGCTTCGTCATGCCGCTGAGACAGGTTCGACAAGCGATTGATCCGCCGGACCTATGCGACCCTACCCCGTGGGAAAACAGACGAGGGCCGTTCGACCCTGCCCGGGGTGACGGTTCGGATCGTCCTCGGACCGGAGGACGGGACGCCCTCAACGAGCGCCGTCTCCCCGTCGCGCGCCGCTCAGCCCTTGAACGTCGACAGCAGCGCGCTGCGCACCGAGGACGGCAACCCGGGGGTGCCACCCACCGCCGGGGCGCTGCTGTCCTCCAGGTCGACGTAGCCGAAGGTGGGGTGGACGAAGTCGAGGGCGCTGCGCAGGACGCTGAGGGCCGAGAGCTGACCCGGGATGGCGGTGACCGCGCCCGGCGTGGTGATGTCACCGAGCACCGCCTCCCACCCCGCGCTCGTCCAGAGCGAGAAGGTCCCTGTCGCATCCCACTCGTAGGCCACCACCTGCACGTCGAAGATCGACGGGAAGCGGGCCGCGGCCGAGCCGAGCACACTGATCAGCTGCGGCGATGGGTCGGTCCGCAGCGAGGCGGGCCGGAGGTCGACGAGGATCGGGACGCTGCCGAGGCTCGCGGCCTGCGCCGCGGTCAGCCGCAGGGTCGCTCCCTGCGCGGCCAGCGCGTACTCGGAGCCACCCCGGACGACCCGCGCCATCGGGGTCCACTCGGTGACGGCGATCCGCACGGTCGCCGGGAGCGCCGTGGTGACCTTCACCGACTCCACCCAGGGGAGCGACCGGACGCGGGCGGCGACCGCGTCCCCGTTCAGGATGAAGATGCTCTGGGACACGTCCGCCGCCCTGACGACCTGGGCGGTGTCGAGCAGATGGGTGCCGGTCACCCTGACCGAGGTCACCGTGAAGATCGGGGCCCAGAGCGCCCCGGCGAGCACGCCCAGCTCGACGAGCAGCACCAGGATGGCGAGCAGCGGGTGCCGGTCCTTCCGCTCGCGGGCCGGTTTGGGAAGCTGGGGCGACCCCTGGCGGCGGCGGACCGTGCCGCGCAGCTCCATCTCCTCGGTCACCTCGAAGCGGCGCGCCACCGGCTGGTGATCGGCGATCGCGGTGGCGACGGCTCGGACGCGGACGCGGTGCAGCGTCTCGTGCTCCGGGTTGCCGGGGGCGCGGTCGGGGGCCTCGATCACGCGGGGACCGTCCCGGTGCGGGCGACGGCGGCGTCCACCAGCCCCTGGCACATCTCGGAGAACGAGATGCCGGCGGCTCGGGCGGCGTCGGGGAGGAGGGAGAGCTCGGTGAGCCCGGGGATCGCGTTCACCTCGAGCACCCAGGGCGCCCCGCCGCCATCGACGATGACGTCCACGCGGGAGAGGTCGCGACAGCCCAGGGCGACGTGGGCCCTGAGGGCCACGTGCGCGCAGGCACGGCGCCCCGCCTCGGGGAGGCGGGCGGGGATGACGTGGTGGCTCTGACCCGCGGTGTACTTCGCTGCATAGTCGTAGAGGGGACGTTCGGAGACGATCTCGAGGGTCGGAAGGGCCCGGGGAGGATTATCCCCCAGGATTCCCACCGTGACCTCGATCCCGGCGACGAACTTCTCGCAGAGCACCTCGCCGTGGGCCGCGGCGGTCTTCCAGGCGGCCATCAATCCCTCCGCGTCGTGCACCATCGAGAGCCCGATCGTCGATCCCCCGTGCCGGGGCTTGACGACGAGCGGATAGCCGAGCTCGGCGGCGGCGTCCACCAGCCCCGCTTCGACGGCCGCGGCCGGGGCCGGCGCGCCGGGAAGCGTCCGCCATGCGGGGGTGTCGATCCCACCGGCGGCGAAGAGGCGCTTGGCGGCGACCTTGTCGAAGCAGAGCGCGGTGGCGAGCAGGCCGCTGCCGGTGTACGGGAGCCCGAGCAGCTCGCAGACCCCCTGCACGGTGCCGTCCTCGCCGAAGCGACCGTGGACGGCGATGAAGACGCAGTCGAAGCCACCCGCGTCGAGCGCCGGCCAGAGCTCGGCGTCGACCTCCAGGACCGTGCACCGGTGCCCGCGCGACCGCAGAGCGGAGGCGACCTGCGCCGCCGAGTTGCGCGAGACCTCGACCTCGGCGCTCGGACCGCCGCAGACCACGGCGATGCGGAGGCTCATCGGTGCGCTCCGGGACGGGTGACGGGGAACGTGGTCGCAGGGGGCCTTGCGCAGGCGTGAGGTGCAAACGCGCCGAGCACGAGCAGCCGGCGCCAGATGCGTCGGACTGCGGTGCCCTCGACGGCGATGTGCGCCGTCGCCCCGCCGCCCCGTGGTGCGCTCATGAGCCACTCCTCCGCCCCGGCTCGCCGAGCACGGCGATCTCCGGTACCAGGTGAACGCCGAATCGGTCGGCGACGGTTCGCTGGATCTGGCCGCAGAGCTCCAGCACGTCGGCGGCGGTCGCGCCACCGGCGTTGATCACGAAGTTGGCGTGCTTGAGCGAGACCTCGGCGCCGCCGACCCGCGCCCCCTTCAGCCCGGCCGCGTCGATCAGCCGTCCGGCGTGGTCGCCGGGTGGGTTGGTGAACATGCTGCCCAGGCTGCGCTCGCTGTACGGCTGGGTGGCGCGGCGCTCGGTCTGGATGGCGTCGGTGAGCGCCCGCACCGCCACCGGGAGATCGGCATGGACCCGGAGGCGGGCGCTCACCACGATGTGGCCGGCGAGGTCGTGCTTGAACCGCGAGTCGCGGTAGGCGAAGGCCAGATCGGCGGCCGCGTGGGTGTGCCGGGAGCCGTCGGGCGCGAGCGCGTCGCAGTCGATCAGCACGTCCTTGACCTCGGTGCCGAAGGCGCCGGCGTTGCCCCGCACCGAGGCGCCGCAGGTGCCCGGGACGCCGATCGCAAACTCCAGCCCACCCAGCCCGCGCGCCGCGCAGTCGAGCGCGGCCCGGGGCATCATCGCCCCGCCGGGCAGCTCGACGATGCCGCCGGAGAGCACGCGCATCCGGTCGCGGGGCAGCTCGACCACCAGGCCGCGGATGCCGCCGTCCAGGACCAGGCTGTTGCTCCCGGCGCCGATGACGGTGATCGACGTCCCCGTCTCATGACAGCGGCGCATCACCTCGGCGAGCTGGGCGGTGTCACGGACCTTGAGGTACCAGTCGGCCGGGCCCCCGATCCCGTACTGGCTGTGACGCGCGAGTGGCTCGCCGCGGCGGATTCCCGGCAGGGCGGCGAGCCACTCCTCATCCACGCTCGACCCCCGCCGCCCGCTCGGTGAGCGCGGCGTGGATGCGGCGGGCGATCTTGTCGAAGCCGCCCAGGGAGAGGACCAGCACCACGTCGCCCGGGCGCGCCAGCTCGAGGACCAGATCCACCCCCTCGGCGCTGCCCTCGACGAGATGGACCTCGCGCCCGGTGATCCGGGCGGCGACGTCGGCGGAGGAGACCGTCGCCGCCTGGCCGCGCTCCCGGGCCGCCTCGATGGGGCCGAGCACGACGACGTCCGCCTCCTCGAAGCTGCTCCGGTAGTCCTCCAGCAGGGTGAGGGTGCGCGAGTAGGTGTGGGGGGTGTGGACGGCGATGATCCGCGCCGCGCCGTAGCGGGCCCGGGCGGCGTTGATGGCGGCCCAGACCTCGGTCGGATGGTGGGCGTAGTCGTCGACCACCGCGATGCCGCCCGGCGCCCCCAGGATCTCGAAGCGGCGGGCCGGCCCCCGGAAACTGGCGCAGGCCGCGACGCACGCCTCGATCGGCGCACCGGCGAAGGTGGCGAGAGCCAGCGCAGCGGTGGCGTTGAGCGCATTGTGCCGGCCGGGGAAGGTGAGGGCCACCTCCGGTATCGCCCGGTCACGGCAGTCGACCCGGAATCGCTGCACCGAGCCGTCGTCGTCCCGCCGGGTCACCCGCCAGTCCGCCCCCTCGCCCTCCCCGTAGACGGCGACCGGGCAGGAGGCGTGGGCGCGCAGCTCGAGGGCGTCGGGGTCGTCGCCGCAGAGCACCAGCAGCCCGCTCGCGGGCATGGTCTCGGCGAGCCGGACGAAGGGCATCCGGTAGGCCTCCGGGGACGGGTACACGTCGGGGTGGTCCCACTCCAGCCGGGTGACGCAGGCCGCCTCGGGACGCATGTGGAGGAATTTGGGACGCGGGTCCCAGGGGGCGGTGGTGTACTCGTCGCCCTCGAAGACAAACGGCCCGGTGCCGAGCCGGGCGCTCCCGCCCACGTCGAGCGAGGTGGAGCCGAGCCGGAAGCCCGGATCCATCCCGCAGCGATCGAGCATGTGGATGAGCAGCGCCGAGGTGGTCGTCTTGCCGTGGGTGCCGCAGACGCTCAGGCGGAGGCGCGACCCGGTGAGGGAGACGAAGAACTCGACCTCGCTGCTGAGAGGGAGCCCGCGCCGCTTCGCCTCCAGCCACTCCTCGTTGAGGGGGCGGACCTGATTGCCCACCACCACCAGGTCGGGGACGCCCCAGCGGTCGAGGTTGCGCGGATCGTGCCCGTCCTCCCACTGGATGCCCGCCGCGGTGACGATGTCGGAGACCGGCGGGTAGGCGTGGTCGTCGCTGCCGGTGACCAGGTCGCCCATCTGCTTGGCGAGGATCGCCGCGCCGCTCACGGCGTAGCCGCAGATCCCCAGGAAGTGGACGTGGCGCGGGCGACCGGGGCGCGAGGCGGGCGCGGCGGACGAGCTCGGCTCAGGCGGCACGGGGGGCTCCCCGCGCCCGGCCACCGCCGGCCAGGCGCCGGACGATCGCCGCCACGCTGGCGGTCGCCTCCGGCCGGCCCGTCGCCCGGCTCCGCTCGGCCATCTCCCGCCAGCGCCCCGGATCCCCCAGGACCTCCTCCAGGACGCCGCGCAGGCGCTCCCCGTCGCACTCCTCGTCGGGGATGAGCAGGGCGGCACCGGCCTCGACGTAGGGGGCCGCATTGTGCCGCTGGTGGTCCCCGGCGTGGGGGTAGGGGACGAGGATCATGGGGCGGCCGAGGGCGCTCACCTCCGCCAGCGACGATCCGCCGGCGCGCATCAGCACCAGGTCGGCGGCGGCCACCCGGGCGGCGGCGTCGCCGTAGAAGGCGGCCACCTCCCAGCGGCGCCGCAGATCGGGCTCCAGGGTGGCGCGGGCGGCGAGCACCTCGGCCTCGTCGAGCTGGCCGCACTGATGGGTGATCTCCAGCTCGGGATGGTCATGGAGCAGGCGGGGGGCGCATTCGCAGAGAGCGCGATTGATCCGGCGCGCCCCCTGGGAGCCGCCCCACGCCAGGAGATGCCGGGGACGGTCGGGCAGCGGTGGCGCCCCGTCCCGGAAGTCGCGGCGGATCGGCGTCCCGGTGACCTCCACCCCGCGTCCGTGCAGGAGGCGGGCGGTGCCCGGGAAGGAGACGGCGACGGCGTCGGCGCGGCGGGCCAGGAAGCGGGTGGCCCGGCCGGGGAGCGCGTTCTGCTCGAGGAGGAGGACGGGCACCCGCTCGCGCCTCGCCGCCAGCACCACCGGCACCGAGACGTAGCCCGCCGCCCCCACCACCACGTCCGGCCGGAAGCGGCGGATGAGCCGGCGCGCCTCCCGCACCGACCGGGTCAGGCGCAGGCCGAATAGGGCGACCGTGGCCGGATGGGCGAAGTCGAGCCCGCTGATCGGGATCGTCTCGAGGGGGATGCCGGTGCGCTCCACGAGCGCCTCGGCGACGCCCCCCCGGCGTCCGACCAGGAGCACGGCGCCCTCCGGGTCAGCGGCGCGCAACTCGTCGGCGACTGCCAGGGCCGGGATCAGGTGCCCCCCCGTCCCGCCCCCGGCGATCAGCGTTCGCACGACTGAGAGCCCCCTGACGTCGCAGCCCCGAGAGGCCGCGCTTCCCGGGAGACCCCGAGCGCCGCCCCTGTGCCGACACATTGCAGAGTATCCCCACCGCGGCCAGGTTCATCACCAGCGCGGTGCCCCCATAGCTGATGAAGGGGAGCGGGATGCCGGTGGTCGGGATGAGCACGGTCACAGCGGCGACGTTGACGAACGCCTGGATGCAGATCCAGGCGGTGATCCCGCCGGAGAGGAGCGTCCCGAAGCGGTCGGGAGCGCGCAGCGACGCCCGGATCCCCCGCCAGGCCAGGAAGGTGAAGGCGAGCACCACCGCCGCCGTCCCGATCAGGCCGAGCTCCTCGCCGATGATCGCGAAGATGAAGTCGGTGTGGGCCTCGGGCAGCCAGGCGTACTTGAGGATGGAGTTGCCCAGCCCCACCCCGGTCAAGCCGCCCCGGCCGAGCCCGAAGAGGGCCTGGGTGCCCTGCCAGCAGGTGCCGAGCGAGGTGTCGTTCACCGACTGGCCGAAGCAGGTGATGCGGCTCAGCCGGTAGGGCTCGGCGAGGACGGTGAGCCACCCGACAGCCCCCCCGATCGCCAGCAGGGTGAGCAGGTGCCGGTAGCGGGCGCCGGCCAGGAAGAGCAGGATGCCGCCGACGGCGGCGATGACCACCGTGCTCCCCAGGTCCTTCTCCAAGAGGATCAGCCCCACCGGGATGCAGAGCAGGATGACGTAGTCGCGGATCCCCCGCCAGCTCCGGACCAGGGTGCCCCGATCGCTCAGCCAGCGGCCCAGGACGACGATCGCCGCCAGCGCCGCCACCGCGGACGGCTGCAGCTCGATGACCCCGAGGTCGAACCAGCGCCGCGCGCCATTGTTCTGGGTGCCGATGTGGGGCACCAGCACGGCGAGCAGCATCAGCACGGTGATCAGCCCGATGGCGCGCGACCAGCGCAGCAGGTGGTGATAGTCGAGACGGGCGAACACCAGCATCCCGGTCAGGCCGACCACCATGTAGGCGACCTGGCGCTCGAAGTAGTAGCTGGGATTGCCGGTCTGCTGATAGGCGAGCACCTCGGAGGCGCTGTAGACCATCACCAGACCGAAGGCGCAGATGGCGGCGATGGCGACGTACAGCCATCCATCGACGGCTGCGAGCCCCCGCGTCGCCGGCGTGAGCTCGACCCTGGCCCTGCGGATGGGCAGGTCGAGAGAGCGCGTCGGGGACGTCTGAACGGCCATGCGGCTCCTGCGGTGCGAGGACGTGGGGGGGACGGTTGCGGGAATCAGGCCAGGGCGACATTGTCACTCACCGCGCGGCTTTGTGGCGAAGTGCGTGCCCGGCCGGCCCAGGTCACGCGACCACATGCACCGTCAGCAGGGTCAGGGTCAATGCGACCGCGGCGCCGGCCGCGAAGAGCAGCACCAGGCGTTCCTCGGGGACACCCATCTTCTCGAAGTGATGGTGGAGCGGGCTGGCCCGGAAAACCCGGCGGTGGAAGCGGGTGATGGCGGTGACGTTGACGATCACGCTGGCCGTCTCCACCGCGAAGACGACACCGAGCAGTGGCAGCAGCCAGAGCAGGTGGGCCTCGACGCCGATCGCGGTCAGGGCCGCCCCCAGGCCGAGCGCCCCGGTGTCGCCCATGAAGAGCCGCGCCGGGTGCCAGTTGTAGAGGAGGAAGGCCAGGACGATGCCGAGAAGCGCGGCGGCGAGTGCCGCGGCGCTTTCCGCCCCCAGCCAGAGGGCGGCGATGATGGTGCCGAGCAGGGCGATGGCGACGCAGGTCCCGGCCAGGCCGTCCACCCCATCGGTCAGGTTGACCGCGTTGGTCGTGGCCACCACCGCGATGGCGGCGAGCGGGACGATCGCCCAACCGAGCTTGACCATCCCGACCAGGGGGAGGGCCTGGACCGTGGCGCCGACGGTGTGGAGGCCGAATCCGACCGCGACCCCCACCACGATCTGGAGGAGCAGCTTCTGGGGGACCCGCAGGCCGAGCGACCCGAGGCCCCGAACATTGGCGAGGTCGTCGAGGAAGCCGACTGCCGCCCCTCCCACGAGGGCGAAGGCGATCACGAAGCCGGCCTGGGTCCGGTCGGTGGCGAGCCACACCGCCAGCGCCACCAGGCAGAAGAGGAGCCCGCCCATGGTGGGCGTCCCCGCCTTGGCCCGGTGGGTCGCCGGGTTGTAGGCCTGCACCATCTGGCCCGCCCCGAGCCGGGTCAGGACCGTGATCAGCACCGGGTAGAGGGCGACGCCGACGACGAAGCAGACGGCGGCCACGACGATGGCGTGGATCATGCCCGCAGCCGCTCCACGACCCGGTCGAGCCCGATGCCGCGGCTCCCCTTGACCAGGACGACGGTGCCGGGGCGCAGCAGCGGGAGGGCGAGCTCCGCGGCCCCCGCCGCGTCGCCGGCCCGGGCCACCGCCGCGGCGGGCATCCCGGCGGCGATCGCGGCGGCGGCGACCACCTCCGCGTGCTCTCCGACCGCGATCAGCCGGGTGGCGGACCCGGCGACCAGGCGCCCGGCCTCCCGATGGGCGGAGGGCGTGCGGTCCCCCAACTCCAGCATGTCGCCAATGATGGCGAGCCGCTCGGGGGCCCCGCTGGCCCGAAGCACGTCGAGGGCGGCCACGAGCGAGGTCGGGCTGCTGTTGTAACTGTCGTCGACGATGGTGGAGCCCCGGAGGCCGTCCATCACCTCGCCACGGTGCTCGGCCGGGACGAACTCGCCGATGCGCTGCGCGGCCT
>JBEKAP010000021.1:0-16616 GCA_050015875.1 Candidatus Dormibacteria bacterium
CCGTCCTCACGAGGCGCGCGGCTCCGGTCCAGCGGACGGCGCGATGTCTCCGCGATGCTGAGGTACGTCGAGGTGATCCGGGTCAGAAGGTCTCGGGGCCATGTCCATCCACTCATGGCCCGAGCCTGAGCGACGAACCTGCAGCGACCCTTAACTCGACGTCACAGGTAGTCGGACAACAATTCGCAGACCGCCGACCGGATGTTCCAAATCGATGGTGCCGCCGTGCTCGGTGGCGATTGCGAGAGCGATCGAGAGCCCGAGGCCGGTGCCCCCGCTCCGCGCGGGGACGGTGTCGCCGCGGCGCAGCTGCTCGACGGTCGCAGGCTGATCCCCGGCCGGGAAGCCTCCGCCGTCATCCTCGACCCCAACCACGCAGACCCGGCCCTCCAGGTGGCTGGAGACGGCCACGCGGGCCCGGGCATGGCGGAGCGCGTTCTCCACGAGGTTGTCGAAGAGGCGCCCGAGCAGGACGGCATCGCCGATCAGGTCGATGCCGCTCTCCCGCTCCACATCGAGGGTCAGCTGAGCCCGCTCGGCGGGGCCGTGCCAGCGGTCGTGGAGCTCCTCCATCAGGTCGTCCACCGACAGTGGCACGCGGCGCAACACGAGCGCCCGGGCGTCCCGTCGGGCCAGGAGGAGCAGACCCTCGGTGAGCACGCTGAGCCGGACGGCCTGGTCGCGGATCTGCGCGAGGGTGGCCGCGTACCGCTCGGGCTCCCGGGGGCGCCGAAGGGTCACATCGGCGGCGACCCGGATGGCGCTGAGCGGGGAGTTGAGCTCGTGGGCGGCGTCCGCGGTGAACCGGGTGAGGCTTGCGATCAGTGCCTCCCGCTCGGCCCCGACCCGGCCCAGGGCGTTGACGGCCACCATGCCGAACACGGTCACGACAGCGACCGCGATGAACTGGGAGTCGGCGGTGAGAACGGGCCACTGGTCGGTGACCTCCAGCACCGCGGGCTGGATGAGGGCCACGGCACTGACGACGAGCGCCGGCCACGGAGGGAGCATCCAGAGCGCCGCGACGACACAGAGCAGCATGAGCCCGCCGAAGGTCTCGTCCGGCGGGGTGACGAACTCGAGCACCGTGATGCCGCCCATGATGGCGAGCGTGCCGATGAGCAGCCCGACCACGCCGGCGGTCCCGCGCACCGGGTGAGCCCGGCCGAAGAGAGCGGTGAGCGGCGCCGGCCGCGACTGGTCAGTCACCCCCGGACCTCCAGCCGGTACCCGACGCCCCGGACCGAGACGACGCGGAGCCCTGACCCGGCGCGGGCGAGCTTGGTGCGCAGCCGGCTCATGTAGACGTCGACCAGCCCCGAGTCCGGAGAGGCCTCGAAGCTCCAGCCCCGATCGACGATCTGCTGGCCGGTGACGACCCGACCGGCATGCTGGGCGAGCAGCGCCAGCAGGTCGAACTCCTTGCGCGTGAGCGCCATCGGGGTGCCCGCGACGGTGGCGACCCGGGCCGGCTCGTCGATCACCAGGTCGGACACCGTCGCGGTGCGAGCACCGCCGTCCCGCCGGGAGAGCGCGCGGATCCTGGCGAGCAGCTCGGCGAAGGCGAACGGCTTGGTCAGGTAGTCGTCGGCTCCCGAGTCCAGGCCGGAGACGCGGTCCGGGACCCCGGAGAGAGCCGTCAGCATCATGATCCGGCTGGTGACGCGCAGCTCGCGCAGGCGCCGGCAGACGGCGAACCCGTCGGGCCCGTTGGGAAGCATCACGTCGAGGAGCACGGCGTCGTAGGCGTTGCCCTGCGCCCGCTCGATCGCGTCTTCCCCGTTGTAGACCACGTCGGCGGCGATGCCCGCCTCGGCGAGGCCCCAGCGGAGGTTCTCCGCCGCCTCCTTCTCGTCCTCGACCACCAGGACCTTCACGGCGCGATTATCGGCCGGCCCCCTGGGGCGCGACGTCCTCTCCATCGAGACGTCGCTTCCCGGTGAGGGGCCGGCGACACGCCGACCGGCTCCCCCGCTCCTCTACCATCCCCAACCGCCGCCCGGGACGCGGGGGGCCAGCCAAGTGGGATGAGCGTCCGCGGGGATGGAATGAGCGCCGTCGTCGAGGTCCAGCACCTGCGCAAGACCTACGGCGGCGTGCTCGCCGTGGACGACCTCTCGATGGAGGTCGAGCAGGGGGAGATCTTCGGCCTCCTCGGGCCCAACGGCGCCGGCAAGACCACCACGGTGGAGTGCATGGAGGGACTCCGCCACCCGGATTCGGGTCGGATCCGGGTGCTGGGGATGGATCCGTCCCGGCAGCCCCGCGAACTGCGCCGCCGCATCGGCTGCCAGCTCCAGGAGGCGGCGCTGCCCGACCGCATCCGGGTCTGGGAGGCGCTCGACCTCTTCGCCGCCCTCGCACCGCGGGCCGACCCGTGGCGGACCGTGCTCGAACGCTGGGGGCTGGAGGGCAGGGGCGGAGCCGCCTTCTCCAGCCTCTCCGGGGGCGAGCAGCAGCGGCTCTTCATCGCCCTGGCCCTGATCAACCAGCCCCAGGTGGTCTTCCTCGACGAGCTGACCCAGGGCCTCGACCCGGCCGCCCGGCGGGTCGCCTGGGACCTGGTCCGATCGGTTCGCGACCGGGGTTCGACCGTGGTGCTGGTGACCCACTTCATGGAGGAGGCCCAGCAGCTCTGCGACCGGGTCGCGGTGGTCCACCACGGCCGGGTCGCGGCGGTGGACACTCCGCAGGAGCTGATCAACCGGTTCGGGGGTGGCGTCCGGGTGGTCTTCTCGGTCCCGCCCGGCCAGGAGGTCGACTGGCTCCGCCGCGTGCCCCACGCGAGTGCCTTCGCCCGCCACGGCCCGCGCATCGAGGTGTCCGGCGATGGTCCTGTGCTGGCGCACGTCGGCGCCGCGCTCATCGCCCACGGGCTGGAGCCCGCCGACCTGCGCCTGGAGCAGCCGAGCCTGGAGGACGTCTTCCTCGGGATCACCCGGGCTCCGGGCGGAGACGGAGGCGAGGGTTGAGGTCCACCGTCTTCGCGAAGCTGACCTGGCTGGAGGCCAAGCTCTTCTGCCGCGAGCCGCTGGCGGTCGGCTTCACGGTCGCCTACCCCGTGGTGGTGATGTTCGTCATCGCCGGCGTCTTCAACCACGGGGGCGATGGCTTTCGGGGTGTCGGCGGGGCCGAGTACTACGTGGTGAGCAACATCGCGGTTGTCATCGCCGCGGTGGGGTTGATCGCCCTCCCCTCCCATGTCGCCGCCTACTTCGAACGCGGTGTCATGCGCCGCTTCCGGGCCTCGTCGGTGCCGGTCCCCGGCGTCGTCATCGCCCAGGCGGTGGTCTGCTTCGGGGTCGCCATCGGCGCCGCGGCGCTGCTCCTCGCGCTGGCCCGTACCGCCTACACGTACGGCGCCCCCCGGTCGGCCCCCGGGGTGGTCCTCGGTTTCGCGGTCGCCCTGATCAGCTTCCTGGCTCTGGGCCTCCTCATCGCCGCCCTCTTCCCCACCGCCCGCTCGGCCCAGAGCGCGGGGATGGTCCTCTTCTTCCCGCTCTACCTGATCTCGGGGGCCGCCCCTCCCCTCTCGGTCCTGCCCACCGCGATGCAGCGGATCGCCGACTTCGATCCACTCAACTACGCGGTCAGAGCCCTGCAGGACCCCTGGTTCGGATTCGGCATCACGGCCACGAACCTGATCGTGCTAACCGGGGTGGCGCTCGCAAGTGGCGCGGGGGCGGCGCTGCTCTTCCGCCGCCGCTGAGGGCACCGGCTCGGCGGTTTTCCAGGCTCCGCGCCGCCTGGTCGTGCGGTGATCGAGGAGCGGCCGGCCGGGCGGGCCCCCGTCGGAGGGGCGAGCCGGGCGGCCGCTCCTCGCGGAGCGTCCGAGCGGCGCTACTCAGCCACCTCGGCCTCGTCCGAGGCGCTGTCCTCGGAGGTCCCGGTCCCGCCCTCCTCCCCGCCGGGGCCCTCTGCGGCTTCCTGGAACTCGTCAGTCGTGTCGGCTGCGGGCATCTCGGTCATGGCGTCTCGTCCTCTTCTGCTGATCCGGTCGACTGCGCGGATTCGTGAACAAGTGTCGCAGTCGCGCCGCGCGCCCGGGTGATCGAGGGATTAACCGGCGGCGTGCAACCGGTGCAAACCGAGTGCTCGGAAGCGGGCTGCTACGATCCCTGCGAGGGTCAGGCGACGTGTTGACGGAGATGCGGCGCCGCCGGGTGCGCGCCGCCCTCGCAGAACGGCGACGTGGGAGTGGAGGTGCCGTCATGAGCGTTCCGGTTGCGATTCTCGGCACGGGGAGGATGGGGGCGGCGATCGCACGGCGCCTAGAGGGGTACGCCCCGGTGCTCTGGAACCGGACCCGCTCCAGAGCGGAGGCGGTGGGCGTCGGACGCGTCGCGGCCACGCCGGCCGACGCGATCCGCGATGCCGACACCGTCATCTTCAGCCTGACCGGCGGCAGGGCCGTGCGTGCCGCCCTGGACGGGGCTGACGGTGCGCTCGCGGCCGCTCACGGTCAGCTCTTCGTCGAGATGAGCACGTCGGGGCCGGCCATCCTCCCAGAGCTCGCCGCTCAGCTCGCGGCGAGCGGCTCAACGCTCATCGACGCTCCCATCATGGGCGCACCACCCGCGGTGCTCCGCGGGGCGGCCGCGGTCCTGGTGGGCGGCGCGACCGAGGACGTGGCCCGGGCACGGCCCCTGCTGGAGCTGCTCGGCGCGGTGCGCCACGTCGGCCCACTCGGGAGCGGTGCCCGCCTCAAGCTCGTGGCCAACAGCATGCTCGGCGTGGTGATCGCGGCGGCCGCCGAGCTGCAGGCGGCCGGTGAGGCCGCCGGACTTGACGGTGAGCAGGTCTTCTGGGTCCTGGCGCGCCTCGCGCCGGTGCTCGAGATGCGTCGGGCGGGGTTGCTGCAGCGGCGCCACGAACCCACCCTCTTCGCCGTCCGCGACCTCCTCAAGGACCTCGATCTGGCCTCGGAGCTCTTTGCGGCGGGGGGGATGGAGACGCCGCTAACGGCGCGCGCCCGGTCGGTGGTCGGCGAGACCGCCGCCCAGCTCCCCGATCTCGACATCACCGCGGTGATCACCCGCTACCCGCCGGCCGGCTGAGCCGCCGGCCGGCCGGAGCCGGTGTACCCTGCCCCGGAAGGCCGCTTCTGCCGGCCCGCCAGATCGGAGTCGCCCCACCGTTTGAACTTCCTCGAAGGTCTCCATGGAGTGGTCGCCATCGCCCTGCTGGGCGGACTGCTCTTCACCGAGGAGGCCGGCGTCCCGCTCCCGTTCGCGCCCGGGGAGTTGACCCTGCTCGCCGCGGGTCTCCTGATCGCGGCCGGCGGGCTGGACCCGCTGATCTTCATCCCGGTGGCCCTGGTCGCCTGCATCGCGGGCTCCCTGGTCGGCTACACCTGGGCCCGGGCGGTCGGCGACCGCGGTCTCCAGGCCCTGGCCCGCCGGATCCACCAGCAGCGAGCCCTCGAGAGGGTCTCGAAGCGGATCCGCTCGGCCGGGTGGGGCGGGGTCGCGGTGAGCCGCCTCATCCCCGGGCTCCGCATCTACACCACCCTGGTAGCCGGGGCGGTGCAGGTGCGCCGCAGCGTCTTCCTGCTCGGCATGGTCCCGACGACCGTGATCTGGATGGCGGTCTACCTCGCCCTCGGCGTGCTGGTGGGGGTCCCCATCGAGCACCTGCTCAACGAGGTCCAGCGACTGGCCGTGCAGGGGGCGATCCTTCTCGCCATGGGGGTGGGCTGCTACTTCGTCATCCGGAAGACCCCCGCCTCATCCGGCGCGGGCCTGGTGCGGGTGCCACGACCGGTCCGGGTCGTGATCGCGGCCGCCCTCGACATCGGGGTGGTCGCCTCGGTCACGACCGGCCTGCTCGCGCTGGCCCGCCTGCTCGGGTTCGGTCTTCAGGCCGGATGGGTCGACCTGGTGGTCGCGCTTCTGGTCGTGGCCGGCTTCTACGTGGTCATCGCCCGTCGCAGCGGCGGCGCCACGGTCGGTGAGGCGCTGCTCCAGACCAGCTACGCGACGGGGCAGCGGCTCGCGCTCCGGCCGCGCGCCGCGCTGAAGACCGCCCGTTCGCTGCTCACCTGGACCCGAGAGGACCTCACCCCCACCACCGAGCTGATGCGGTCGCTGAGCGACCCCGAGCGCCTCCACCTCGTGAGCCTGCTGCTCGGCGAGCCGCGAACGGTTCCCGAGCTGGCGACCCTGACCCGGCAGCCGACCTTCGAAGTCCGCCACCAGCTCGACCGCCTCTCCGCCACGGGCGCCCTGCTCATCAGCGGGGACGAGCCGAGCCCGACGTACACGGTGCGGCCCGACCTCGGTCACGCCCTGGTGGAGCTGCTCGCGGCGATGCCGTCCGCCTAGCGTGATCGCCTGAGAAGCCGTTCTCGGCGCCGGCCACCTCTTCGCATCGGTCGACGCCGCCGTCGCCGGCCTCAGGAGCCGGGGCGCGTGACCTGCCCGGGACCGGAAGCCCGGTGCGGTCGACCCACCTCGGGGAGCAGCTCCGGCAGGTCCAGACGCGCCACCCCGATCCGGTTGTCGGCCATCCCGTAGTAGACATCGAAGCGATCCGGTGGGCCGAGATCATCGCGCCGGTCGATGCCGGTGGGGAACACGACGTTGCCGACTGTCCCGAGGCGCTCCTCGGGCAGCTCGGGGGTGAGCACAGGGTCGGGCGATCGGTAGCGGATGACTCGGGGATGGACACTCGAGAGCACCATCACACCGGCCGAATAGGAGCGTGACGGGGCACGGGCCGGCACCGCCAGCTCGCTCACGCCGTGGTAGATCACCAGCCAGCCGTGACGGGTCATGATCGGTGGAGTTCCGACCCCGATCTTGAGCCGTTCCCAGGCTGCGAGCGGAGCCGCGAGCCGGTGATGCGAGGTGAAGCGCCCGAGCCGGCGGGATCCGTCGCTCTCCTGGGGCATGCGGCTGTACGAGATCCAGATGCTCTCGCGTACGAGGTCGGTCCCCCCGCCGGATGGCTGCGGAGCCGGCATCTCCCCCCGAGCCGCGCCGGCGAAGAGGGGGCGATGCAGCATCGCCAGCCCGGGGCGGCCCGACGGGTCGGGGATGAAGACGGGGAAGAGGGTCGCGTCCTTGTCGTCGACGCCGTCCAGCTCGATGCCCTGGTACGGGCCGAAGCGGGCCAGGCCCAGCCTCTCCCATCGCCGCAGGTCGTCCGACACCGCGAGGGCGATGCGCGGGCCGGCCGCCGAGAAGGCGGTGTAGGTCATCGCGTATTTGCCGAGCGGTTCGACGAAGGTGACCCGTGGGTCCTCGCACCCCCCGCCACCGTCCGGGCGCTTCTCGTACTCGGCCTGGGGCTCGAGGGCCACGCCGAGCCGCTCGACCCCGAAGGGGTCACCGTCTCCGTTGAAGAGCACCCGTGCCAGGCCGATGCGCGAGTAGTTGCCCCGGGCGACGAGTCGCGGGAAGAGGTACAGATTCCCGTCCGGGCCCCGGACCGCGCCCGGGTTGAGCACGCCCTCCGCCTCCTGGGGATTGCCGCGCTCCGGGGTCAT
Organism: Candidatus Dormibacteria bacterium; assembly: GCA_050015875.1. GTDB lineage: Bacteria > Chloroflexota > Dormibacteria > Aeolococcales > Aeolococcaceae > Changshengia. The sequence continues at coordinate 7,490 of JBEKAP010000021.1, forward strand.
GACCGGCCAGAGGCGGCGCATCTGGAAGCCGCTCACGCCGCCTGCGCTGGCGCCGCAGCCTCCGCCTCCTCGGGCGTCGCACCCCCCCTCTGCCTCTCGGGCGCCGCAGCCTCTGCCTCCCCGTCGCCACCGATGCACGCAATGATGGTCTCGATCACCAGCTTGGTGTCATCCGGCCCGCGCACCGGGATGCAGTCGACCCTCGCCTGGCGCGCGGGGTAGTCGTTTCCCCCCTCGAAGAGCGCATCGCCGATGAAGAGCATCTCGCCGAGCGGGATCTCCAGGATGTCGCGCAGCTTGCGGATGCCGTAGGCCTTGTCGATCCCCGGCTTGGTCACGTCGATGGAGGTCGCGCCGCCGATGCGGACGGAGAACTCCGGGATCAGCGGCTCGAGGGCGGCGGCGATCCGCTTGCGCCTGGAGAAGTCCGGGTCCCACCGCTCCTTCTCCTCCAGGGGGGCCCGCTGGCCGAGCGCCGAGAGGGTGATCTGGCTCCCCCGGTCCTCGATGACGTCGCCCCACGCCCGCTCGGGTGCGAGGCCGGTGACCTCGAGGGCCTGCTGCAGCGAGGCGAGGATCTTCGCCTTCTCCACCGGGCTGAGCTCCTCCGAGTAGAGCCGTGTCCACGCCTCCTCGTGCCGGTAGAACTGGGTCCCGCAGGTGGGCAGGAGGTAGAGGTTGTCGAGGCTCTCGTCGGCGTGAAGCTTGGGCAGCAGCTGCATCTGGAACTGGGGCCAGCTGCCGCCGGAGATGATGGCCACCTTGACCATGCCGAGCAGGTCGTGCAGGAGCAGGGAGATCACGACATCCGGAGGCGACTTGCTCGGCGCCAGGGTGCCGTCGAGGTCGAAGACGATCAGTCTCTTCACACGGGCCTCATGGCTGCGAAGCCGCGACCCCGAGCAGCGCCGCGGAGCGCGATGACGGGTCGACCCCCCCGCGGGCCGGGGCATCGGGCACTGCAACCTCCAGAACGCTCAGCGGACCGTGAGGCACGACGGTGCACTCCCCGACCACCGCGGGCAGGAGCATCACGTCGCCGGGTGCAAGGGGGAAGGCTGCGCGGCCGTGCCGCAGCTCGCCCTCCCCCGAGATGCACACGACCACCCGGGGCAGGTCCGCGGCACCGACGGTGTACGGCAGTGCACCCCGGATGCGCCAGAGGCAGAATTGCTCACAGTCGAAGAGGCGCTCACGCCTCACGGGTTCCTCCGCCTCCAGCCATGTCCGCACCGGCGTCAGCACGCCCTGGTCGAAGTCGATGCAGGCCAGTGCCCGCTCGACCTGGAGCGCGCGCGGCCGCCCGGTGGCGGGATCGACGCGGTCCCAGTCATGAAGGCGGAAGGTGACATCGCTGTTCTCCTGCACCTCCAGCACCACCAGGTCGCCACCGAGGGAATGCACCGTCCCGGCGGGGAGGAAGATCACGTCCCCGGGTTGGGGCGTGAAGCCCACCAGCTGCCCGGCGATCGCACCCGTGGCCAGAGCCGCACGCAGCCCCTCGGGGGTGGCGCCCGGTCGGAGGCCGGCGTAGATGCGGCTCTCCGGACCAGCCTCGAGGACCACCCAGCCCTCGGTCTTCCCCGTCTCGCCCTCCGGCAGGCAGTCCGTCTGCGCGTCGGACGGATGCACCTGTACGGAGAGGAGCTCGTGGGCGTCGAGCAGCTTGAGCAGCACCGGGAACCGCTGGAAACGGCCGCTCAGCCTCCCCAGCATCGGCTCGGGCCATTCCTTCAGCAACTGGCCGAGGGTGAGGCCGGCGAGAGGTCCGCCCACCACGCGGCTCTGCTGCTCCGGCCGGTCACTGAGCAGCCACGCCTCCCCGACCGGACCGTGCATCACGGCGGCGGCGGGAAGAAGGTCGGGCAGCCGCCGGCCACCCCAGAGGCGGTATTGCAGGATCGCTGCAAACCGGAGCGGATCCCGGGGTGGCGGTCCCGTGATGCCTGGCGCGGCTCCGACCGTGGCTCCCCCGGCCGGCCGGTGCGTCTCGCGAGGCGTGATCGCAGCGTTCAGCGTTGTGCACCTCGCGGGTTGTGCGCCCCCACCAGATCCGCGCCCGCGGGCGCGCCCTGCTGCCGCTCGGCGTGCGCCTGCTCGCGCAGCTCGTGCAACTCGGAGGACTCGGTCAGCTGGTGCCGGCGCCGGCGGCGCCAGATCACTCCGACGAGGCTGGTGACCGCCACGGTGAGGACGACCGTCGCCAGCAGCACCGCGATGAGCGAGACGCTTCCGTGCCAGCCCAGGTAGTGGAGCCGGACGCCCTGGGCGTTTTGGATGATGCCGATGACGATCGCCACCGCCATGACCATCGCGATGACCAGGGTCCACGAGAGACCCGTGCCCCGGAGCTGATGCCGAACCTCGTTGCCGGATTGTCCCTTGCGCATGACACACCCCTTCCCCTCCCCTCGCGTGACCAGACAGCCATGTCGACGACCGCGTCCTCGCGGTCCGTCAGCCACGCCCGGGACCGCGTTCGATCCCGCGACGTGACCTTTTGGGGGGGCTTGACTAGGCGGTCTTCCTCGCGCGCTCGTCATTGGTCATCGAGATCACCTTGATGACGATGGCCGCGGCGATTGCGTAGACCACGAGCGCGAGCACGTCCGCCCATGCGATGAATGTCCCCGACCCCGTGGAGACGGCCCGGAAGATGCCGGAGAAGGGCGCGGCGAGTGCCCCACCGATCCCGAAGATGAAGGCCGCGAACCCGACGTCAGCCGCCCCGGCCGCGTGGAAGATGAAGTCGAATCCGAGGAAGATGAAGACGATGCCCGCAGCCAGCCCGACGATGCGGTTGGCGAGGGGCCTGCCCGACCAGGAGAGCGTGGAGCTCCGGCTGACGGCGGCTCCGGTGACCGGGTCGGACGTGGTGTGGGTGGTGCTCGTCACGCCGCTGTAGATCTGACCGTCGTTGCTCACAACCCGGTCCTGCACCTGTGTATCCGCCATCTGAGGCCTCCTTGGGGTTGCTCCCCCCGAAGCCACTGAATGCGGGGCTCCGTTTGATCTCAGTGTGTGACGGGGTTCGCAACAACCGCAGCAACGGGTGTGCCGGCGGAGGTTGGAGGCTGCTGCCAGGCCCCCACGCAGGCCTCCCAGAAACCCAGGCGCACGCGGAAGCGGTCGGCCTGGGCGACGACCACGGGCACGTTGGTCAGCTCGACCTCGCGCCGGGCCTCGGGTGACTGGTCGGCCATCAGCGCGCGGATGCGCGCCAGCACGGCCTCCTCCATGGTGAGGATCTCGGAGTAGACCTTTCTCCAGAAGAGCGCGAGCTCGAGCGACGCGGTGGCCGGGTCGGGCTCGCCCTCCATGCGAATGGAGATGTCCCCTCCTCGCGACGCCGCGACCATGTCGGGGCGGTCGTGGGCTGCCTGGTCGGGTTCCATGCTCATCAGATACACCGGCCACCGCAAGAAGTTCAGCAATTGACCGCCTCCGCCCCGGATGCAACCGCTTCCTCTGGCTGTAGGCTATACCGACATCATGCTGGCAAGCGAAACGGACGCCCAGGACCGGGGCCCCCTCGAGGGCGAGGACATCGAGACCGAGCACTGGGAGGACGCGCGCCACTGGATGAGCATCTACGACGACCTGATCCGCTTCAAGGTCGGGCTCCTCGAACGTGTGAGGCGGGAGCTGCCCAAGCTTCACCCGGTGGCCCAGCGGGCGGCGGACGTCGACGTCACCTTCATCGAGGCCCAGATGGCCGGCTACCATGCCCGGCTCGACCTCTGGTACCGGCGGGTGTGGCAGCTGCAGGGCCTCTGGCTCGACCCCAACGGTCGCGTCGTCCGCCACAAGGGCGAGGAGGCGGCGCTCACCACCCGCGAGTTCGAGCTGCTGCAGTTTCTGCTCGAACATCCGCATCGCTTCTACTCGACGTCGCAGATCGCCAGCTACGCGTGGTCGGACTCCGCCCTGATGCCCGAGGAGGTGCGCAACTACGTCACCCGGGTCCGGAGGATCCTGGCTCGCCTCGGGATCCCCTGCGATCTGATCAACCGGCCCGGTCGCGGCTACTCGCTGACCTTCCGGAACACCGACTAGACCGGTGGAGGTGGTGCCGGCCCGTGGGGTGGCGCCGGTGGTATCGACTCGATGCCCGGTGGCTCGTCCGGCCACACCAGGAGCACCGAACAGGGGGCGTGGTCGACGACGAACCGGGTGGCGGGGCCGAGGCTGTGCGGGCCCAGACGGGAGTGGTCTCCATCGCGGGCAACCACCAGCAGGTCCACGTCCTCGGCGACCGCCCGGATGACCTCGCGCTCCACCCGTCCGCGACGCTGGAGGAGCTCCGCGTCTTCACGGCCCAGCCGCAGCGCGGCGGCGGCCAGCAGCGCCGTGGCGGCCTCGCCGGCCACCTCCTCGACGGGGCGATGGGTCCGGCTTCCGGGCAGCCCCCTCCCGAGCAGCCCGGCCGTGGCCGCCCCGGCGATCCCGGTGACGTCGGAGGGGGTCACGTGGAGCAGTGCGACCCGGCCGGCGGCCGGGATGCTCGGCCTGGCGGCGTCGACGCATCCCTCCCAGGTGCCCTCGACCACCCAGATCACGACCCGCACAGAGCGCATCATCCCACCACCCGCAGCGAGATCCAGAGGGCCACGGTCGCCGCGACCAGCACCGGGGGCACGGTCAGGGCTCCGAGGCGCATGAACTCCGAGACGGGCAGCTCCTCACCGCGCTGGCGGAGCACGCGCCGCCAGAGGAGCGTCGCCAGCGAGCCGGCGTACGTCAGGTTGGGCCCGGTGTTGACACCGATGAGGACGGCCAGCACCGGCCCGGGGCCGAGGGCGGCCACGGCGGGGAGGAGCAGGAGCACGGCCGGCAGGTTGTTGATGAGATTGGCGAGCAGCGCCGCGACCAGCGCGACGACGAGGAGCGCCCCGAGCGACGCACCCCCGGGGACGAGGTGGGTGACGACCGCGCCGAGACCGTGGAGGGAGAGGGCCTTGACGATGAGCCCAAGACCCAGCACGAACGCGAGGAGGGGCACCTGGAGCGCGAGTCCGACCTCGCGCACGCTCACGCGCCGGCTCCGCAGCAGCGGCACAGCCAGAGCCAGCGCCCCGGCGAGGGCCGCGAACGCGGGGGCCACGCCGAGGAGCGAAGTGACGAAGAACCCCAGCAGCGTGAGCCCGACGACGGCGCAGGCGTAGACGGGGGTGGGTCGCCGCGGAGCGGCAGGCCGTTGGGGCTCGGCGTGCCCGACCAGGTCCCCGGCGAAGAACCTCCGCAACAGCAGCCACTCCACGGCGATGGCCGCCAGCCAGGGCAGCGCCATGGTGGCGCCGAAGCGGGCAAACGAGAGACCGCTGGCCCCGAACGCCAGGAGGTTGGTCAGATTGGAGACGGGCAGCAGCAGCGAGGCCGAGTTGGCGAGGTGGGTGCACGCGTAGACGTGCGGCCTGGCCCGGAGCCGGAGCTGGGCCACGGTCGCGAAGACGACCGGCGTCAGCAGCACCACCGTCGCGTCGAGGCTGAGCACGGCGGTCACCGTGCTCGCCACGGCGAACACCAGGGCGAGGAGCCTGACCGGCCGCCCCCGCGAACCGCTCGCCATCCAGCCACCGGCGGCCTCGAACAGGCCGAACCGATCGGAGAGGGTGGCCAGCAGGAGCACGGCGGCGAGGAAGCCGATCGTGGGCCCGAGGCTCCTCAGCTCGGTCGCGGCCGCGCCGACGGGCAGGATCCCGAGCAGCAGGAGCAGACCGGCCGCCGGCACGGCGATCAGCGCTTCAGGCAGTCCCCACGGACGCGCGATGGCGCATCCCAGCGTCGCCACGAGGAGGACCCCGGCGAGGCTCTCGGCGATCGGGCCCGGCACCGCGCGTCAGAGCCGACACAGGGGAGTTCGCCGCCCCCGCCCGGCGGGCGCCGGTGCTTGCGGCGTCACGGGCATCGGTCCTCCGATGGCCGGCCCAACGGAGCCGCGACGCCTCCCTCCTGCCTATGCGAATGCAGCGTCGTAAGCCTCCCGGAGGTCCCCCCAGCCATGGTCGAGGGCGCTCGTCCCGACGATCCGCTGCACAGCGCGGCCGTCCAGGACCTCGGCGAGGACGGCCAGGCAGAGGTGCCATCCCGCGGCGTACATCCCGGCCTCGGCGCGGGCGTCGAAGGTGTGCTCGAGGGTGGGGCGGCTTCCGTTCGCCGCGGGCGTGACGGTCCAGCGCAGGAGCTGGCCGCCCCAGCGGTGGACGAGCTCGCGGGGCGGGTCGGAGAGGAGCACCTCGGCGTCCACGGCGGGCGCCTCGGGGGTCTCGCACGACCTCGCCGGCCCGACCGAGGTGAGCGGACGGTCGGGCACCACCGGCGACCACCGAGCCAGGTCATCGGGCTCGGTGAGCACCGGCCAGACCCGCTCCGCCGGATGGCGCAGCCCCCTGGTCATGATCAGCGTCCAGCGTCCGTCCACCTCGGTCAGCCGGGCGCCGGCTTCCGCCGCGTCGATCCCGGCCGCCACTCCCTCAGCCGTGCGGTTCATGGCCTCGCCTCCTCCGTGCTCCGCACCAGCCTGCCTCACCGATCCCAACGATGTCCAGGGGTTGGCGAGCGGTGGCTCAGGCGGCCCGGGCCGGCTCGGCCTCCTCTGCGGTGCCGGCGTCCGCCACCCCGTGGCCACTCACCGCGATGGTCGTGGCCTTCGCGACATTGGTCGCCGGCAGGAAGACGAGCGTGACCACGACCCCGCCCACGGCGATGGCGGCCGCGACGAGGAGAGCCGTGTCCATGCCATGGACAAAGGAGGTCCGGACGGAGGCGAGCAGGGACGCCGAGCCCAGCCTGTCCGCGACCGCCACGCCGCCGAAGACGCTGGCGCGGACCGCGGCCGCCGTGGCCGCCGGGAGACCGGCCAGATGGAGCCCGGCGAGGTAGCCGACGCTCAGCACGCTCCCCAGGATCGCGGTCCCCATCGGACCACCGATCTTGTTGACCGCCTGCAGCACCGCTCCGCCGACACCGCTCCGCTCCTGCGAGAGCTCGACGAGCGCTGCGGAGGTCGCGGTGGCCATGCACATCCCGACCCCCAATCCGGCGGCGAACATCCAGGCGGCGGTGAAGAGTCCGCTCGAGCCGAGGCTGGTCATCCCTCCGGCGACCAATCCGACCGCGAGCAGGACGAAGCCGACCGCTACGACGACCTTGGCACCCACCAGCCGGACCACCTGCGCGGCGGGAATCGCTCCGAGCATCAGCCCGGCGACCATCGGCAGCAGCCTCAGGCCCGAGCCCATCGCGTTGGTTCCGACCACGCCCTGGAAGTACTGCGGCAGCGTGAAGAGGACGGAGATCATGGCCAGCACCGGCAGGGCGGCGAGGAGCACGCCCCAGGTGAACGACGCCGAGGTGAAGAGGGTCATGTCCAGCAGGGGCTGGCCGCCGGGCAGGCGGCTCAATCTGCGTTCCCACATCAGGAAGCCGATCAGGACCGCCACGCCGACGATCATCAGGACCAGGGCGCCGCTGTCCCCCCAGCCGTTCTGGCCCGCCTGGATCAGACCGTAGGTGAGCGTCACCAGCCCGGCTGCCGAGGCGGCGATGCCGGGGATGTCGATGCCCGGGCGCTTCGCGGCGCGGGTCTCCGGCACCAGCGCGATCAGCGCCGTCAGGCCGACCAGGGCGACCGGGACGTTGATCAGGAAGACCCAGCCCCACCAGAACTCGGTGAGCATCCAGCCGCCGAGGATCGGGCCGATCGGGAAGGAGATGAAGTTGGCCGCCGCCCAGAATCCCACCGCCTTGGGTCGTTCCCCGGCGCTGAACAGCACCGTGACCGCGGTGACCGCCATCACGATGATCCCGGCCCCGGCCATCCCCATCAGCACCCGGGCCGCCATGAACTCCGCCACCGATGTGGAGATCGCGGAGCCCGCCGACCCCACGCCAAAGAGCCCCAGGGCGATCAGCATCACGCGCTTGCGCCCGTAGCGGTCGCCGAGCAACCCGGCCGGCAGCATCGACGCCGCCATGACCAGGAAGTAGATGGACATGAACCACTGGAGATCGGATTCCGATGCGTCCAGCGCCTTCGAGAGCGTCGGCAGGGCCACGCTCAGCACCGTGCCGTCCACCCCCACGGCGAGGCAGCCCATGCAGACCGCGCCGAGCGCCCACCACCGTCTGGTTCCGCTACCGGTCACGGCGGTCATCTCCTGGCCGGGCGACCGGATGCCGGAACCGCACGCGGCTCCGGCAGCTCATGCTGTGGGTTGCGCGGATCACGCCCTGGGGCGCACCGCGCTGCGGGCGACCCGCGCCACCCCAGCCGAGACGATGATGGCCGCCACGGCGTACGCGCCCATCGCCAGGACATCTGCCCAGACGAAGAGGTTTCCATTCGTCGCCGAGGTGGTCTGGAGGATGCCCACGAATGGCGAGGCCAGGAAGGAGCCGACGGTGAACGTCAGGCCCGCGAACCCGACGTTCAGCGCGCCGATGGCGTGGAACACGAAGTCGAGCGCGAGGAAGGCCAGCGCCACCACCGCGGCCAGCTCGACCAGCCGGATCACCGACCGGCCCGACGTCGTGTGCGGCCAGGCGGTTCGGGGGGCGGGGCGGGCCACGGTGCGGCTCTGAGGGGCGACTGCCGCCGGCGCCGTCTCGCTCGTCGCGCGCGTGCTCTTCCCTGAGAGGCTGACGGCGGGGTCCTGCACCTGTACTTCGGTCACGGAGGTTCCTCCTACGGGTCATTCGACCCCGAGGCCCTCTGAACCTGTGGCGCCGGGTGTTCCCCACTCTGCGTGGGGCGTCGCAACGACCGCAGCAACAGTGCTGTGCAAAGGCAACACGCTGCTCGCTTCAGGAACGCTGCGCCCGAGCATCCCTTGGCTACGATTCGCTGATGGAGATCCGGAGCCAGAGGAGCCCGCTGCGCTCGCTGATCCGGTCGGAGCCATTGGACCATCCGCCGGTGCTGCTCTGGAAGCACTTCCGCATCGACGAGCCGCGTGAGCTGGCCCGCCGGACCGTGCGCTTCTACCGCGACCATCAGCTGGCGGCGGCCAAGCTGATGCCCGACATCCCCCTCCTCTTCGAGGATCACGCGCTCTCGTCCTGGTCGCAGGTGGCCCAGCTCCGCCGGTTCGGTCCGATCGAGACGGTCGGCCGGGCCGCCGAGTAC
>JBEKAP010000022.1:0-16258 GCA_050015875.1 Candidatus Dormibacteria bacterium
ACGCCGTTCTCCAGGGGGACGATCAGCCGGGTGAGGAGGTCGCGGGGCGACATCTTCTGCTGGCGGCCGAAGTCGTCGACGAGGAGCAGCCCACCGTTGGCCTTGAGCTGAAGCGAGGCCTCGTAGAAGCCGAGGGCGGCGTCGAAACCCAGCTCCAGCATGCGCGGGGTGAGCTCGCCGCCCGCCTTCACCGCAGGCCTCTCGGCAAGCTGCCAGCGCGTGTCATGGGGGGGCAGCGGGCGATCGATGGGGGTGTGATAGATGGGGTCGTAGAAGCGGATGACCTCGCCATGGACGTAGAGGGCACGGGGGATGAAGACGGGCGGGCCCATCACCCGGGCGCTGGCGTCGGCGATGCTCGTCTTGCCGTTGCCCGATGGGCCGTAGAGGAAGCAGGCGTGGCGGGCGGAGAGGGCGGGGCCGAGGTGGTCCAGCACCCGCTGGTTGAGCACCAGGTGAGCGAAGACCTCGTGGAGGCGCGCCCGGTTGACGGCGATCCCCACGTCGGCCTGGCGGGCTGCCATGGCGTTGTAATCGGCGATCGGCACCGGTGCCGGGCCGGCGTACTGGTTGATCTCGAGCAGCTCGCGGGCGCGCTGGCGGCCCGTGGTCGTGATGGTGAACTGCATCCCCGCGTTGATCGACTCGTCGTCGGCGAGCACCGCCGCTCGTACCCCCGCCGATGCGCAGTACCCCTCGTCGGCGAGGAACTTGAGGGTGGTCTCCACGAAGGGGAAGGGCATGCAGACGTGGCGGGCGACGTCGCCGCCCAGCATGCTGCCATTGAAGTAGAGGACCTTGAGGACGAGGTCGCAGACGAAGCTGAAGGGGAGGCCGGTCTCCTCCGCGCTCCGCGGCATCGGCGGGAGGGCGATGGGCGCCGGGGCGACGGGGAGCGCTTGGACGGCCATATCTCGGGCGATTGTGCCATCGCCAGATTCGCCAGCCCCCACCCGGCCGGGGACTTGTCATCGACCTGCCACACTTCTGCGTCCTGGATCTCGCGTTCCGCGACCGCGGCCGCCACCGGGGGAGCCGGCTGGCGCAATAGATGACGTCTCCGTGACGGGACCGTCGTGATAGGGTGCGGCCATGCCCACCATCCCCCTGGAACTGGGCGCCCGGGACCAGCGACGCGCCGGCCCCTTCTGGATCGAGGAGGGCAACGGCCCCCTCTGGATCGGCGCCGCGATCCTCGCCGCGGTCCTCGGCCTCTACGGCGTCGCCGTCATCCTCGGCGGGGGGTAACCTTTCCGGGCTCGGGCCCGTTCCCCCTGGGAGCGGGCACCTGGCCCATCCCGCGCCATCACATCGGAGTCCGACCAGCACAGTGCCCGCCACCCCCCCCGACAGTCCTCGCCCCCGCAGGGTGCGGGCCGGCACCGTCCGGCCCCGGAACGGCTCGAACGGCCTGGGAGAGGGCGGAGGCGCCACCCGGAACGGGGCCGAAGCCGTCACCCCATCGACTCGGCGCCGCAACCGACGCGACCTCCTGGTGGGCAGGAAGAGGAAGGCCCCGCGCCGGAAGCGGCCACTCCTGCGCACCGCGCTGCTCTTCCTGGCGCTCTTCTCCAGCATCGGCGCCGGCGCCGCCGCCGCCGTCGACGCCGGCTACAACGTCTACCTCGGGCAGATCCCGGACGCGGCCACGGTGGCCGGGATGGAGCCCCCCGTCGACACCAACGTCTACTCGTCGAACGGAACCCTCATCGACGTCATCCATCCGTCCGGCTCCTTCCACCTCCACGCCTCTCTGAGCGACATCTCCGAGTACCTCCAGGAGGCGACGGTCGACGTCGAGGACCGGCACTTCTGGACCGAGAGCTCGCTCGACCTGGGCCGGATCGCGGAGGCCGGGGTCGGCTACCTGCGCCACACCGACGCCGGCGGCGCCTCCACCATCCCGGAGCAGCTCGCCAAGATCAGCTTCCTCCAGGACAACGGCAGCCTCGCCTACAAGATCAAGGAGATCATCCTCGGGGCCGAGCTGGTCCAGGACTTCTCCAAGAGCCAGATCCTGGAGATGTATCTGAATCGCATCTTCTACGGGAACCAGGCCTACGGCATCCAGACCGCGGCGGAGCTGTACTTCCACGTGCCCGCGAGCGCCCTGGACCTCGCCCAGTCGGCGATGCTCGCCGGGCTGCCCCAGGCCCCCTCGGCGTACAACCCCAACCTCTACCAGGCCGCGGCCAAGCAGCGCCAGGAGGCGGTGCTCGGCGCGATGGTGGCGGTGGGCAGCATCACCCAGGCCCAGGCCAACGCGGCGGCGGCCGAACCGCTCAAGTACTACACCTGGCAGGAGTACCTCCCCCCGACCATCATCGACGGGGCAAACACCTCGAGCTTCCTCGACTACCTCACCACCTACTACCTCCCCAGCCTCTTCTCGGGAGACGAATTCGAGAATCCGGGCGGCTACGACATCTACACGACGCTCAACCTGACCGACCAGGCGCTGGCCGATTCCACCGTGCACAGCATCATCACCTCCAACCCCGGATGGTTCGTGCAGGGGGCGGCCGGCGGTGACGGCGCCCTGGTGAGCCTCGACCCGCAGACGGGGGCGATCCTCGCCATGACCGGCAGCGCCAACTACAACAGCACGGTCTACGGCCAGGACAACCTGGCGATCATGGGACGCCAGCCGGGCTCCACCATGAAGCTCTTCACCTACACGGACGCGATCGCCTCGCGCCAGTACACCATGACCACGCAGATCTCGGACGAGACGATGACCATCGACGGATGGACCCCCAAGGACTACGAGGGCCTGTCCGCCGGTTACGGCTTCTGCGAGATGGAGTACTGCCTGGGCAACTCCCTCAACCTGCCCGCGGTCAGGACGGAATACGCGCTGGGCGTGCTCCCCATCGCCAATCTCGCGGTCGATGCCGGGGTCAGCCTGATCGCGGGCCCGAACTTCCCAGACCCCGCCGAGTACTCCTTCACCCTGGGGACGTTCCCGGTCAGCCCTCTCGACCTCGCCGACGGCGCGGCGACCATCGCCGACCTGGGCGTCCACCACGCCCCGGCGCCGGTCGTGAAGGTCACCGATGCCGCGAGCGGCGCGGTGGTATGGACCTACAACGCGGCGGCCAACGCCCAGCGGGTGGTCCCGGAGAACGTCGCCTACATCATGGACGAGACGCTCAGCCAGGCCCAGTACCGGCTGGCGGCGTTCGGCAGCTACCAGAGGCTCTCGCTGCCGGGTCGCCCCGCCAGCGCCAAGACGGGCACCAGCGGGTCCGCGTACGACAACGTCGACAACTGGACGGTGGGCTGGACACCGCAGATCCTCACCGCGGTCTGGGTGGGCGACCCCCAGGGCGAGAGCTCCAAGTACGGGCTCTCCGACGTCTCCAGCGGTGTGACGGGAGCGGCGCCGATCTGGCAGACCTACATGGAGGGCGCGACCGCGGGCACCCCGGTGGTGTGGTACTCGACGCCCTCCGACGTGTACGAGGCGGGCGGCTCGTGGTACCTCCCCGGCACCGGACCGGACAGCGCCCTCGGCGACGGCGGGCCCATCTGCGACCCCGGCTGCGTCGGGCTCCCGACCGCCTCGGACACTCCCTTCTCCCAGCCCTATCAGACCCCCTCGCCGGGGGTCACCCCCACCCCTTCGCCGACCTCGGGCACCTGAGCAGGGGCTAGAGGGCTGCCTGCCCCCCCTCCTCCACCGGCGTTCCGGGCGGGGTGTGGCGGAGGATGGCCCACACGCCGTCGAGGTCGGCGACGTCGGGCAGGGACCCGTCGAGCTGCACGGCCCCGGACTCCTCCGCCCCGAGAGCTCCGACCCGGATCGAGACGCTGCAGCGGATCTTGAGGGGGACGTCGGCGTCCTCGCCCAGGCTGTCACTCAGTGACCACCAGTACTGCAGCGAGACGTCGTCGGCAGCTTGCATGCTCACCGAGAAGGCGTTGAGCGCGGGCGCGTCCGGGTCATCGTCCACGTCCGCCGAGAAGATCCGGAGCAGGCGGAGGAAGGACTCCCGGTCCATGCTGACATCGAGCGCATCGACGAACTTCTCGGGCACCGGCTGGACGCCCGCGCCCCCCGCCGCGGCTCGGGGCCCGTGGAGATCGCCGCTGCCGTCGAGCACATCGTAGGTGGCATCCTCGACGAGTATCTGCCCCAGCTCGGCCTCGAACTCCTCGAGGTCGAAGATCCGTGGATGGGCGGCCAGGCGACCCCATCGCTCACCCCCGTCGAGGCTGTATGCGTAGGCGGAGCCGTGACGGGCGACCAGGAAGCGCTTCGGCGGGCCGGCTCCGTGCAGGGCGACCTGGGCCCGGTCGAGAACTCGATCGTCGTACTCGACGAACGTCTCCAGGACGAGGCTCGCGGGCTCGCCGGAACCCTCCTCGCCGGCGGCCGACGCGAGGGTGCGCTGCTGAAACTCCACGGTCACCCTCACCCGCCCGGCGTCGCCCAGACCGGCGCGCATCTCGCGATAGAGGGCACCCAGGGTCAGGTGCTGGTCCGAGCTCATGCCACGACCGGCAGGGGCATCAGGTGAAGGCGCATCGCCGGTGGACAATAGCGCGAACGGCCCCCGGGCATGCGCGCCCGTCCGCCCGGCCTCTCAGGGGCGGCCCTCCCCCCTCCGCGCCGATAGACTGGCCCGGTGACCGAAGACAGATGGCCGGAGGAGGGGGGGCTGCCGCCTCAGCCGCCGGCGCTCGCGCGGGTGGTCGCCCTGGGGCTGGTGACCCGCTACCGCCTCCGCCTCGCCGACCCCCGTGACAGCCGGCTGGGCGAGCTGGGCTCCGACTACGCCCTGGTGACCGCCGCGTGGACGGGCTCGCGCGCGGCCCTGGTCGGCTTCTTCCAGCCGCCCGAGGACCCGGCGGCGCAGCTTGCGGACCTCCACCGCCGGATCGGGGCGGCGCTGCGCTGGGGGGATGCGCGCCTGCGGGTGCAGCCGGCATCACGCTGCGACGTCCTCCTCGTCGCCCTCTCCCCCCTCAACGCCCAACTCCCCGCGCCGGCCCACCCTGCCGTCCATCTGGGGGTGGTGTGGGCGGATGCCCAGGCCGGCGATGCCGGCGCGCTGCTCCCGCCGCCACCCGGCCTGCCCGGCGTCGGCGAGGTCCGAGCCGCTGCTCGGAGGCTCCGGGGCGGCGCCGAGCCGCCGACGCTCGCGGCCGTCGACCTCGCCGAGCGCGAGACGGTCCACGGCGGCTTCGTGGCCCCGGTCCGGCGGGCGCTGATCTCGACCCCGCGCCTCACCTACGCCATGGTGGCGACCTTCGTCGTGATCTTCCTGATCGAGAACACGATGTGGCAGCGGTACGGCGGGCCCGGCGACTACAGCGGGGCCGGCTACCTGGCGGTCGGGGGGATCGCCTTTGGGGACCCCGCGGGCAGCGACTGGTGGCGATTCCTCAGCACCGCCCTGCTCCACGTTCCCGGCTTCTTCAACTCCAGCGGAGGACCCAGCTCCTACCTCTCTCTTCACCTCCTGGTCAACTGCTACTCCATGGTCATCCTGGGCCGCGTCATCGAGCCGATCTACGGGCGGATCACCATGCTCGCCACGTTCATCGCCACCGCCTTTGCGGCGAGCGCGGTGAGCGTGCTGGCGAGCACCCTCAATCTCCCCTTCTCCGACTCCATCTTCCTGGGCGCCTCCGGGGGGCTGATGGGGCTGCTGGGTCTCCTCTTCACGATGGGTCGTGTCCAGCGTCACGACCTCCCGGCCGGGCTCACCCAGGCGCTGCGCCGCGGGGTGCTGATCTCCCTGATCATGACCGTGATCCTGGGGTTCACCTTCTCCGGCTACATCGACAACTACGCCCACCTGGGAGGTTTCGCCGCCGGCGCCCTGATCGGCCTGATCATCCCGCCGGTGCGGGCGGTCGGCGGGCGCGACCTCGCCGTCTGGCAGAAGGCAGCGCTGATCGGCGTCATCGCCGTCGGCGCCGTCGCCGTGCTGCTCGCGGCGATCAACTTCGGCCAGTTCCTGGCCTCCAACCCCCCGCCGCTGTCGAGCATCGGGCTGCCCTGAGCCGGCCTGGGATCCGGACGCCGCTCAGGCCGACCGGATCACGGAGGGGGCCGGCGGGGGCAGGGAGCGCGCTCGACGCCGACCTGGACGGAGATCGGCCGCAGCCGGGTCAGACGACCTCGGCCCGGGGGGCCTCCCACAGCCCCTCCAGGTCGTAGAACACCCGCTCCCCGGGCAGGAAGACGTGGGCGATCACCGAGTCGAAGTCGACGCACGCCCAGGAGGCGTCGCGCATCCCCGCGACACGGAGGGGCCGAGCACCGAGGGCTCGGCAGGCCTCCTCGATATTGTCAACAATGGCTCTAACCTGGCGATCGGTATCGCCCTCGCAGACCACGAAGAAGTCTGCGATGGTGGTCTTGCCGCGGAGGTCGATGCTCACGACGTCGCGCGCCTTCTTGTCGGCGGCGGCGGAGCTTATCGCCTCCACCAACTCTTGGGACGTCATCCGGCGACGATTATGACATCGGCTCGCGCGCGGACCGGCGAGCAGGCGGCTGGCGATAGAGCCCCCGCTCCTCGATGATGGCGGCCACGGCGGGGCTGACCAGGCCGTCCAGCGGCTCGCCGGCCGCGACCCGGCGGCGAATCTCGGTGCCGGAGATGTCCGGGGAGTCGATGCCCACCACCCGGGTGAGATCGGGCAGGAAGCCGAGGGCGATGGCCTCCGCGTGGCGGATGGGCGCCTCGCCGGCCCGGTTGACCAGGACGAAGTGGTACGTGCCCAGCAGTTCGGCCGCCCCATGCCAGCCCGACGTCTGGCGGGCGGCATCGGCACCGAGGACCACCCAGAGCTGGGTGTCCGGATGGCCGGCGCCCAGGTCGCGCATGGTGTCCAGGGTGTACGAGGGGCCGGGGCGCTGCAGCTCCAGGTCGAGGGCGGCGATGGCCGGGTGCCCCTCGATCGCCGCCCTGCACATCGCCAGGCGGTCCTCGGGGCCGGCGAGCACCGGGCCGCGGTGGGGCGGCACACCCGCCGGCACCACCCAGACCTGGTCGGCGAGGACACCCTCCCGCGCCTGCTCGGCAACCGCGAGATGCCCGAGGTGGAAGGGGTCGAAGGTGCCGCCGAAGACCGCGACGCGGCTCGGGCTCATCCGCGTGGCCGGTGGGCGGGGCGGGGGAGGCTGCTGACCGCGTCCGACTCGTAGGTGAACTCCGCGGAGCCGATGCGGACGGTGTCCCCGTCCTGGCAGCCGGCCGCCGCCAGGGCCATGTCGACGCCTGCCGCCGCGAGCCTTCGATGCAGGACCTCCACCGCCTCCTCCTCGTCGAGGTCCGTGCGCTCCACGATCCGCAGGACGGCGGGGTGGATGACCCGGTAGGCGCCGTCGGGCTCGCGCTCCACGCGAGGCGGCGCGGGCTCGCTGGAGACGTGCCGGTAGACCCGATGGCCACCCGCCTCCGGATCGCTTGCCCCCGGCATGCCCCCCTCTCCGACCCGTGAGCCGGCGAGACGGTCGGCGGAGCTGCGGGCCGCCCCGACCAGATCGGAGGCCGCCTGGAGAAGCTCATGGGTGCCGGCACCGCTCGCGGCGGAGATCCGGTGAGCGCCCGGGAACTCCGGCTCGAGCAGGGCCGCGGTCACCCCGGCCTCGTCCAGATCGACCTTGTTGAGGGCGACGAGGGTGGGCCGCTCGGCGAGCTGGGGGCTGAAGGCGTCGAGCTCCGCGGTCACCTGCGCGATGGCGCGCCGCGCCTCGGCGGCACCGGCGGCGCAGTCGACGACGTGGATGAGGACCCGGGTCCGTTCCAGGTGGCGAAGGAACTCGATGCCCAGGCCGGCACCGTCGTGCGCCCCCTCGATGAGCCCGGGCACGTCGGCGAGGACCAGGGTGTGCCCGCCGCTCATCTCGGCCACCCCGAGGTTGGGGTGAAGCGTGGTGAACGGGTAGGCGGCGACCTTTGGCCGGGCCCCGGTCAGGACCGCGAGGAGCGTCGACTTGCCCGCGTTGGGGAGACCGACCAGGCCGATGTCGGCGATCAGCTTGAGCTCCAGGTGGATGCGCCGCTGCGTGCCCGGCTCACCCAGGTCGGCGATCCGCGGCGCCTGGCGGACGGCGCCCGCGAAATGGGCGTTGCCGCGCCCCCCGCGCCCCCCCACGGCGACCACCAGCCTCTGACCCGCGCCGGCGAGGTCACCGATCAACTCCCCGCTCTCCGCGTCGGTGACGACCGTTCCCGGAGGCACGGGCAGGACCAGGTCGGGACCGTCCCGGCCGCTCCGCAGCGCGCCGCCGCCCGGGCGCCCGTCCGGAGCGTGGAACCTGCGCCGCTCGCGATACCGGCTCAGGCTGCTGTCGCCGGGCTCGACCACCAGGACGACGCTGCCGCCCCAACCCCCGTCACCGCCGTCGGGGCCACCGCGGGGGACGTACTTCTCGCGCCGGAAGCCGACCGCGCCGCGTCCGCCGGAACCGGCGGCGACATCGAGGCTGACCTCGTCGATGAACACGGCTCAGTGCTCACGGCACGCGCCGCGGACAGGCTGCCAGGTCAGCCGGCCACCTCGGCGGCCTCGGTGACCCGCGGAGAGTCCTCGCCGGCAGGCGCGGTCGCGGCATCGTCATCGGGGAACGTTCCCCCCTGCATGGCCAGATCCAGCATCGGAAGCGCGAGCACGTTGGCCCGGGTCCGATCACCTCCCTTCTGGTCGAAGGCCACCAGGCCGCTCGCCAGAGCGTAGAGGGTGTGGTCACGGCCCACCCCGACATTGCCACCGGGCAGGATCTTGGTGCCCCGCTGCCGGACCAGGATGGTCCCGGCGAGCACCAGCGACCCGTCGCCGCGCTTGACGCCGAGCCGCTTCGAATTGGAGTCGCGTCCGTTGCGGGAGCTGCCCCCGCCTTTCTTGTGGGCCATCTCTACTCACCAGCCTCCGGTGGCGGGGTCGTGCGGGGGGCGCGCCGCCGGGGCGCGGGCGACGTGGATGCCTCGGTCGGCGCCTCGGTCTCTCCGGTGACAGGCTCAGCGGCCTTCCGCGGGCGTCGCGCCGGACGCGATGGGGCGGCGGCATCGGGAGCCTCAGGCGGAGCGGTGGTGGATGGTGCGGACTCGACCTCGGCGGTCTCGGCCGCTGCCGCACGGGTGCCGCGGCGCCGCGGCCGCGCGGGCTCGGAGCTCTGGGGCGCGGTCTCCGCGACGGCGATCTGCTCGTCCTCGACCGCCGGAGCCTCGAGCTCCACGACAGCGACGGGCTCCGGGAGCGCCTCACCCCTGGCGAGCACGCGATCGACCACCAGCTCGGTCTGCTCGGCCCGGAAGCCGAGGGTGCGGCGGTGCCGCTTCTTCGGCTTGAAGGTGAAGACCCGGATCTTGCGGCCGCGGATGTGCCCGGCCACCGTGGCGGCGACGCGAATCCCCTCCAGGCTCGCCGGGTCGACCCTGACGCCGTCGCCATCGGAGAGGAGGAGCACCGGCTCGAGCCCCACCACATCGCCCACCGCGGAGGCGAGGCGGTCGACGACGAGCCGGTCACCGGGGGTGACGCGGTACTGGTGACCGCCATGCCGGACGACGGCGAAGGTGGCCGAGGTACCGGCTTCAGTGCGGGGGGCGTCGGATGACTGTGGTGGCTTCATCGCTCGGTGACAACAGCTGACTGGGGGACTGATCCTCCGCGCCCTCGACGCGGAAGCGGCCTGTCGATGGACAGGCGAATGAGCACGGCGCCCGTGCGCTCGGGCAGGATACCAGACCCGCCCGAAGCCTTGGCGCCACTTCGAGATCAGCGCATAATCCGCGCACCCGGGGTGCCGCCCCGGCCCATGGCGTGCCCGGGAGAGACCATGTCCGGACCAGACCTGCCCCCCGGCCCCGACCCGAGCGGAGCCGGGTACCCCGAATCACCGCCACCCGACCCCGGCTACGCCTACCCACTCAGCGAGAGCGCCGCGGCCGGCGAGGCGCCGGCCGACCCCCGCCAGCCGGAAACCGACCCGTACTCGTTCGAGGCGAGCCCCTATCCGGTGGAGGCCGACCCGTACCCGCCCGAGGCGAACCCCTATCCGGTGGAGGCCGACCCGAACCCGCCCGAGGCGAACCCCTCCCCGGAGGAGGCCGACCCGTACCCGCCCGAGGCGAGCCCCTATCCAGAGGAGCTCGATCCGAACCCGCCCGAGGCGAGCGCCCATTCCGCGGATGCGGGCTCGTACCCCGCACCGCCCCCCGCCTACCCGCCTCCCCCCCCGGGGGCGCCCTACGGCTACGCTCCGGTCCAGACGGGCAATGGCTACGCGACCACGGCGCTGGTGCTCGGCCTGGTCAGCATCGTGGTGTCCTGGTTCCCCTTCGTGGACTGGGTGCTGGGGGCGCTGGCTATCATCTTCGGTGCCGTCGGCATCTCCACCGCGGGGCGGAGAGGTGGTGCCGGCAAGGGGATGGCGGTCGCCGGCCTGGCCCTCGGACTGGCAACCGTCGTGCTCGGGATCATCTTCTGGGCGGTCATCTACGGCGGTTTCGCCGGCACCCAGTGAGGTCAAGTTGCTAGGAGACCCGTCTATGCCCCCGTCCGACCCCGCCGTCCCGCAGCCCTCGGGACCTGCGCCGAACCCGTCCGCCGCACCGCAGCAGGCGAGCGCGGTTCCGCAACCGCCCGGCGCGCCGCCCACGGCGCCCTACCCGGGAGCCCCCTCCTACCCCTACCCGTACGGTCAGCCGTACTGGGGGGCCCCCGCCGCCCCGTCGACCCCCACCGCCGGGATGGCGACCGCCTCCGGGGTGCTCGGGATCGTCGGCCTGGCGATGGCGCTGATCCCGACGGTCTACTGGTTCTTCTACAAGCTGACGGTGATCGACGCCCAGACCTATTCCGGCGTCTCCGGGGTCAACAGCCTGATGGGCGCGGATTTCGTGGTGGCGACGCTGGCGATCGTCTTCGGCGCGGTCAGCCTTACCCGAGGCGGCAATCCGAGCGGGAGCAGACGCGCGCTGGCGAAGACCGGAGTGATCCTGGGCGTGGTCGGCCTGGTGCTGGCGGTGATCTTCCTTCCCCTGGCGGTCTCCGCGGCCAACAGCGCGTGCAACTCTCTGCAGGGGGGGTGCTGACGGCCTCAGGCCACCTCGGGTCGCCGCGGATCCCCCTGCCCCTGACGATGATCCGGCTCCAGGTGGGATCCCGGCGCCTGGTGGCGGTGCCCCCCGCCGGAGCCCGTCAGACCACCAGGTTGACGACCCGGTCGGGGACGGCGACCACCTTGCGCGGCGGCCGGCCGGCGAGCAGCTCGACCACCCGCGCCTGAGTCAGGGCCAGGCGCTCCAGCTCGGCGGCGGGCGTCCCCGCCTCGACCTCGAAGGTGGCTCGCAGCTTGCCGTTCATCTGCACCGCGATGGTCACCCTCGGCTCCTCGGCGAGTGCCGGGTCGTGCTCCGGCCACGGCGCCCGGTGGACCGAGCCGTGCTCCCCGAGCCGCTCCCAGAGCTCCTCGGCGATGTGGGGCGCAAAGGGGGCGAGAAGCTGCACCAGGGTGCGGGCATCGATCCGCCGCGCCACCCCCGTACGCGCCTCCTCGTCGATCCCGCGGGCCAGCTCATGGAGCGCGGCGATCGCAGTGTTGTAGTGGAGGGAGAGGATGGCGGTCTCCACCGCCGCGACGGTGCGGTGGCGGCGCCGCTCGCGCGAAGCGTCGGCGGTGTCGCCGGAGGTGGCGTTCTGGACGCATCGCCAGACCCGCTCCAGGAAACGGCTCTGGCCGAGCATCCCCCGCTCGTTCCACTCTCCGCCCTCCAGGAACGGCCCCAGGAACATCACGTGGAGGCGCAGGGCGTCGGCGCCGTGCCGGGCCATGTACGCGTCGGGGTTGACGACGTTTCCCTTGCTCTTCGACATCTTGCCCTTGCCGCCGAAGGTGAGCATGCCGTTGGCGCGGAAGCGGGTGAACGGCTCCGGCACCGGCACATGCCCCATCGCGTGGAGCGCGCGCATCAGGAAGCGCGCGTACATGAGGTGGAGCACGGCGTGCTCGTTGCCGCCGATGTACATGTCGACGGGCAGCCAGTGCCCGGTCCGCTCCGGATCGAGGGCCCGGTCGGCGAAGTCCGTCGACGGGTAGCGCATGAAGTACCAGCCCGAGTCCAGGAAGTTGTCGTTGACGTCGGTCTCGCGCTTGGAGGGCTCGCCGCAGGTGGGACAGGGCACGTTCACCCAGTCCTCGACCTGGGCCAGCGGGGAGACACCGGTGCCGAGCGGACGGAAGTCCCTGACCTCGGGGAGCAGCACGGGCAGCTCGGACTCGGGAACGCCGACCGGACCGTGCACGGGGCAGTGAATGATCGGGAGCGGCGGTCCCCAGTAGCGCTGCCGCGAGATGATCCAGTCCCGCAACCGGAACTGCACGTGGGCACGGCCGGCGCCCTGCGCCTCCAGCATCTCGACCACGCGCCGCCTGCCCTCCAGCGCGGGCGTGCCGTCGAGCGGACCGGAGTTGACCATCGGCCCCTCGCCGCTCCACGCCTCCATGGCCACGTCGCCACCACCGATCACCTCGACGATGCGCAGCCCGTGGGCCCGGGCAAACTGCCAGTCCCGCTGATCGTGCCCGGGCACCGCCATGATCGCGCCGGTGCCGTAGCCGCCCAGGACGTAGGGCGCGGCCCAGACCGGGACCTCCTCGCCGGTGAGCGGATGCACGGCGACGGTGCCGAGGTCCACGCCGACCGAGAAGTCCGGCTCGGCATCGGCCGGGGGCAGCGTCGCGCGCCACTCCTCGACGGCGGCACGCCGGTCCTCGCGAACGAATCCGTCGAGCTGCGGATGATCCGCGCCGATGACCAGGAAGGTGGCGCCGAAGAGGGTGTCGGGCCGCGTCGTGAAGACCGTCACCTGGGGGCGGGCACAGCCATTGAGCCGGAAATCGATGAGCGCTCCCTCGCTGCGCCCGATCCAATTGCGCTGCGCGGTCTTTGTCCGCTCGCTCCAGTCGAGGCCGTCGAGGGCGTCGAGCATCTCCTGCGCGTAGTGGGTGGTCTTGATGAACCACTGCTTGAGGAATCGGGTCTCGACCGTGCTGCCGCAGCGTTCGCAGTCACCGCTCAGGACCTGCTCGTCGGCGAGGACGGTCAGGCACGACGGGCACCAGTTGACCGGGCCCTCACGGTGCTCGGCGAGCCCGGCGTTGAAGAGCTGAAGAAACACCCACTGGGTCCAGCGGTAGTAGTCGGGACTGGTGGTGTCGATCTCGTGGGACCAGTCGACCCCCAGCCCGAGCCTCTTGAGCTGCTGCTCGCGGAAGTACTCGACATTGCGGGCGGTCAGGGTGGCGGGGTGCTCGCCGACCTTGAGCGCGTAGTTCTCGGAGTGGATGCCGAAGGCGTCGAAGCCGAGCGGCTCGAAGACGTCGTCCCCCTTCTGGCGGCGGTAGCGACCATAGATGTCCGCACCCGTGAAGGCGTAGGCATTGCCGATGTGCAACTTCTCCGCCGAGGGGTAGGGGAACATCATCAGGCAGTAGAAGGGGCGAGTCCCCCGCATGTCGGTGCGGTAGGTCTCGCGCTCCGCCCAGGTCCGCTGCCACTTGGCGTCGAGGGCGGGGAGGTCGAGACGGTCGAGATGGTCGCCGGCGGGGATCGGTGCTTCGCTCTCCATGGGGGCCACAGGTTACCGCGTCGCGGGAGCGGCGACGGGCGCGCGCGGGCGGTCGACGGACGGGGGCGTCCGGCGTCCTGCTAGCGTAAGTTGGTGATCCGACTGACCTGGCGGGCCCGGCGGATTGGCTCCGTGGTGGGGCTCGCGCTGGTCCTCGCCGCCTGCAGCGCGTCCCCGGCCGCGACACCGGCTACCCACCGTCCGTCACCGACTCCCTCGGCGGGCACCCCACTCCCCAGCGCCACGCCGGCGGCGGCCTCGGCCACCCAGACCGTCACCGCCATGGCGCAGCAGTTCGCCGACCAGACCGCGACCGGGGCATGGGACGCCGAGTGGGACGAGCTGGCGCCGGAGGCCCAGGCGCTGTGGCCGAGCCAGAGCGACCGCACCGCCATGCTGCAGGCCAAGTTCTCGGACGCCCCGATCACCTCCATCAGCCTGGGACCGCCCACCTCGGGGGTCACCTGGTACGACCCGGAAAGCCCGGCGGTCTCGGTGCCGGACACCTGGCGGTTCCCGGTCAGGGTGAGCTTCGCGACCCCCGCCTCCCTCTCTCCCCCGGGGGTCGCGGCGCTCTTCTCGATGACCCAGATCTCGGTGGAATACGACGCCGCCACGGGGGCGGCTTCGATCGTCGGCGAGGGCCCGGCGTCCATGGATGCGCCGGTGATCGTGCCGGCGAGCGTGACCTCCCGCCAGGTGGACGTCCCCATCTTCATGTACCACCTGGTGGAGAATCAGGAGCCCCAGGAGAGCGCCTACGGCGGCAACACCTACGGGTGGGAGCTGGACGTGGGTCTCACCACCCTGACCAGCCAGTTCCAGGCCGAGATGGCCTACGCCTCCTCCATCGGCGCCACCAGCATCTCGCTGCCGCACCTGGCCGACGCGCTCCTCTACGGTCTGCCGCTGCCGCCACACTGCTTCGTGATCACCTTCGACGACGGCCGGCTGAGCCAGTGGACCAACGCGGCGCCGATCCTCCGACAGTACGGCTTCACCGCCGTCTTCTTCCCCTGCACGGCCCTGGTCGGAGGTGTCTACGGACCCCAGCAGTACGTGACCGCCGCCGACCTGCGCGACCTGGCCGGCAGCGGTTTCTCCTTCGGTGACCACACCCTCAAGGACAACGTCGCGCTCTGGGCGGGGGACGCCACCGCCCAGCAGCTGGAGGTCGTCACCGATCAGAGCAAGACCACCCTGGAGAGCCTCATCGGCGGCCAGCCGATCCAGTTCATCGCCTACAGCGGGGTCTGGCCGGGGCCGACCCAGTTCTCCGACACCGGGCTGGAGCAGCCCCTCTTCTCGACCTTGCACAGCTATGGCTATGTGGGTGGGCTGCAGGACCTCCAGGACGATTCCGACGAGGACCTGAGCACCGCGCTCTGGCAGCTTCCCCGGGTCCGAGTGGGGCTCGGGATCTCCACCTCCAGCTGGGGGACCTGGGTGGAAGATGCCACCTAGCCCGCCGCTCGAATGGGCCGAGGAGACCATGCTCGCCGACCGGCGGGCGGGGCTGCTCCGGCGCCTGCGCCGGCGAGAGGGCGGCAGCGAGCCGCGCTGCGACGTCGACGGCAGGTCCGTGGTCGTCTTCAGCTCGAACGACTACCTCGGCCTCTCCGTCCACCCGGCGGTGCGTGAGGCCGCCTCGCGGGCCGCCCAGGAGCTGGGCGTCGGTGCCACCGGCTCCCGCCATCTCTCCGGCGGCCACCGGGCCATCGCGGAGCTGGAGGACGCCCTCGCAACCTTTCTCGGTGCCGCCACGGCCACGGTCGCGCCCAGTGGCTACGCGGCCAACGTCGCCGTCCTGGAGGCGCTGGGCGGCCCCGATGCCACGATCCTGAGCGACGCGGGCAATCACGCCTCGCTGATCGACGGCTGCCGGGCGTCCCGTTCGCGCGTCGCCGTCTACGGTCATCTCGACTGCGCGGATGCCGAGACGCGGCTGGCCGGCGCCGAGGGACGTCCCGTCATCGTCACCGACTCCGTCTTCTCCATGGACGGTGCCGCCGCCGACCTGGTCTGCCTCGACCGCCTCGCCCGGCGCCACGGTGCCTGGTTGGTGGTGGACGAGGCCCACGCCCTGGGGACGACCGGTCCGGGAGGGCGCGGGCTGGCCGCCGAGCTGGGGGTGGCCGGGGACCACGTGGTGCGGGTGCTCACCTTCTCCAAGGCCCTCGGCGCAGCCGGCGCGGCCATCTGCGGCGCGGAACCGGTCCGCCGGCTGCTCCTCCAGCGCGGACGAGCCCTCATCTTCTCGACGGCGCCCCCGCATCCCACGGTGGCCGCGGCCCGAGCAGCGCTCGGAGTGCTCTCGGCGGAGCCGGAGCTGGTTCTCCGGCTCCGCGCGCGCGCAGGTTTGCTCCGCGAGCGGCTCGGGGAGCGGGCGCTCCCGGGTGCGCACCCCTCGTCACCGATCGTCGCCGTGCTGGTCGGCGACCCGGTCCGGACCATGGAGCTCGACCAGGCACTCTGGGAGCGCGGCTATCTGGTCCAGGGGCTGCGCCCGCCGACCGTCCTGCCGGGAACGAGCCGGCTGCGGCTGGTCGCCGGCGCAACCCACACCGAGGCCGAGATCGAGGGCGTGGCCGCGGCGGTGACGGAGCTGCTCCGCTCGTGACCGGGCGGATCGTGGCGGTGACCGGGACGGGGACCGGAGTGG
>JBEKAP010000023.1:0-16067 GCA_050015875.1 Candidatus Dormibacteria bacterium
GAGATCCCCCCGCCTGGCACGCCCCCAGGCAGTGCCACAGGTTCTTCGTCGGCGAGATCACCAGGCTGGGCTCGTGGTCCTCGTGGAAGGGGCACAACCCGATCAGGTCCGCCCCCTGTCGGCGCAGCTTCACCCCCCTCGCCTCGGCCAGCCGCTCCACCGCCACCTCGGCCTTCAGCCGCTCCAGCTCCGCCTCCGGGACCCGCGCCACCGGCCTCCTCCGAAACCCTGTCAAGTAGGTAGCGCGATATGTTTGCGCTAGGATACTCGATATGCTCACTCAGAGCAGTAGCCAGGCGCGGGTACCGTGAGCACCCTCACGGACATGCCGTTTCCAGACCGCCTCGCCGCTCTCCGCAAGGAACGGGGGATGACCCAGCAGGCCCTCGCCGATGCTGCTCACCTCCACGTCTCCATGGTCCGGAAATACGAGGGCGGCACCGGCCAGCCCTCCGTCGA
The DNA here is from genome assembly GCA_050015875.1 of Candidatus Dormibacteria bacterium. Classification (GTDB taxonomy): domain Bacteria; phylum Chloroflexota; class Dormibacteria; order Aeolococcales; family Aeolococcaceae; genus Changshengia. The sequence continues at coordinate 460 of JBEKAP010000023.1, forward strand.
TGCCCTCCGCCGCCTCGCCGTCGCCCTCAGCGTTCCCGGCGACGTGCTCCTCTTCGAGGCCGACGAGCGCGGCCCCGATGAGGACCTCCGCCTCCCCTTCGAGGCCGCTCAGCGGCTCGATCCCGACGAGAAACGCCTCGTCCGCGAGCTCATCGAGGGGCTGGTCCTCAAGCGCGAGGTGAGGCGATGGGCGGCTAAGGGGTAGCCGTGCCCAACGTGCCCGAGAGACAGGTACGCGCGCTGTTCAACGAGCAGACCATAACCCTGTATCAGGCGTACTCGCCCCAGATAGCAGACAGCGCCTTGTTGGCGCAACGTTTCGTGCCACCGTTCAAGATGGAACGGATGACGTGGGTCAAGCCATCATTCCTTTGGATGATGTATCGCTCCGGCTGGGCGGCGAAGCCAGGGCAGGAGCGCATCCTTGCCATCGACATCACCCGAAGTGGTTTCGAATGGGCACTTGCACACTCGTGTGTCAGCTCCCACGAACTTGAAGTCGATGGCAGCCATCAGCAATGGGTCGAGCACAAGCAGGCAAGTCCAGTGCGCATCCAATGGGATCCGGAGCGGTCGTTGGTCCTCGAGCCGCTCGGCCATAGGACGATCCAGATCGGTCTCTCCGGCGAAGCAATCCGCCGCTATGTCGACGAATGGATTGTAAGGATCACGGACATCACCGGGCTCGCCGACGACGTCCACTCGCTCGTCATCACTGGCCAGCTAGGAGCGGCAAGGGCCAAGGTGCCAGTCGAACTAGCGTATCCGCTCCGTCAAACCCTGTGCCAGGTCATCGGGGCATCGTGGGACGTCCACGACGTGTAATCTGCGCCTCCGCTTCCCTCGCCACGATGCGGTCTGGCGAGCGAGCAAGCATCGAGAGCGCCTGGTCAGCCGCATCACCATCGATCGCGCCCAAAGCCCAGAGTGCCTTCGTCGCCAGGGCACGCGAATCATCGTACTCGAGGTAGCTCGGCACCAACTGCGCCATATGCACTAAGGCATCGATCGAGTCCGGCGACCTGATCTTGCCCAACGCACTCACGACGTCCTCGTGTCCATGATGCCAATCGGCATAACACAGGTTCAGCAGCAACGGAAGGTGCTCTTCCGAGAGCCCGAATCTGAAGCAAACGATCAGCGCCAACTCAACATCAACCGCGTCGCGGCGCTCCACAGCATCTCGGAGAAGGTCCACTCCCAGCGCCTTTCCATCGACTGCACCGAATCGCTCAAGAAACTCGTCGGACGACACGCGCGCTTGCCCGCCAGGCGCAATGACAAGCGCACGCGCCGCTTCTCTCTCTGCAGGCGTCACCCAGGCACCTCCCCGAATGACTGGATCGCATTGTTGAACAGGTTCAGGGCTGCGCCGCGGCCAAGCCCGACGTTGATGATGCCCCCTTCCGCCTTAAAGAACGCCGACGTCGCGGTCCATCCCGACGACACCAACGGCATGTCGGGGTACGCCTCTGCCGTCAAGGCTGACGCGTCACGAACCCCAATGCCTGCCAATGCCTCCGACGTTCCAGGCTGGACGGTGAATTGCACCAACCTTCCGCTGTAGCCCGCGGCATATTCCGCTGACGGCGATATGAACGTCTCACCCGTCGCCGGAACATCGCCTGTCGCCTGCAACTGCGCGAAGTCCTCGTCGCTCATCGTTCGGAAGAAGGTCTCGCCGCCTGTGGCAGTAGCCTCTGTGGCAGGGCTCTATCGCCGAGATGCCCCCACTCCATCGCCTAGTCACCGTAGAACCAAAGGTAGGTGTGTGGCTCGTCGCCAACCCTCCGAGCCAACGTCAGCAGTGACGAGAGAAAGGCACGCTGTTCTGCTGTGGCATCTTCGGACTGCGTCAGCCGCTCGAGTTCGTCGACTACCAGCGCGATTTGTGTTCGATTGAACATGGAGCGTCCGTACGGGTCGATTCCGGCGAGTGGGCCGGAGAAGCGGCCCAGCAGTTCACCGAGCACATTCTTGATATCGCCGATCTGTGCAAGACGAAGTCCCCGCCCATCTTCGATCGCCACCTGTATGCTCATGGGACACCAGGGTATGCGGTGAGAAGCCTCCCGCCTGCGTTAGTTATCACGGTGTAGACCATGGTCCCTTGCCCCGTGCCCTGTTCGAAGCCCACCAGACGCCCCGCCCAAACGGTCCGGGCCAAAGCGCCACTCTGAAGAGTGTAGGGTGCCGTGCCATCGGCGTCAGCCACAAGTTGGGCAGGGCTCTCGCCGTCCGCGAACATACCCTTCGTCGCGGGGTCAAAGTCCGGGCCGCCCTCGAAATGGGTGTCCTGAATGTGCTGCAGGGCACTGGCCGTCGAATTGATGTCGCAGTTGTGCACCAGAATCGCCGTGTCAACCGTGACGACGTAGAAGTCGTGGTCGTTGGCGACGGTCAGGTCCCACATATCTGCCGCCCCGGGGATACCGATCAATCGTGATACGGTGGCTGGCTGGCCATTCGGGGTGAACAGTCGGTTCCCGGTTCTCAGCTGGTCCGCCGCCGTCCATGCCTTTGTGCTGACATCCCAGAACAGGTGATGGGCGGTCGAATCAATGGTCCCCTGGCCCTTGGCGGTTTGCACCACGACGTCCATGAGGTCGGTGTCGTGATTGATCCCGACTGCCGCGACCGTCTCTGGCTGAGTCATGCCGGTCTGAGGGTCGGTCGCAAGTACCCGAGCGCCCGGCCAGAGTTGGCTGATTGCCACCGTAGCGCCACTCGCAAGAACGACTTGCGAGCCGGCGCTGAAGCTCTCGCAGGGGATGTCTCCGAGGGCCTCGCCCCCTTCCTCTGTGGCTACTCTTCACCAAACCTCCCAATGCCTCGGACCACCTCGAAGTATAGGCCCACGCCGCTCTCACCTGGACGGAACAAGTACCACTGCTCGCCAGCCCACGAATCGGTCCAGGTCTCGAGAACGAGACCATCGGCGCATCGGATACTCAAGGCGCCATTCGCAGCCACGCTTGCGCGCGTCACAAGCGGCGAAGCGCCACTAAAGACCTCCCGGCAGCGTATGTCGCAAACATTATTCATTGGTTCATCCCAGCGGCCGCGAGCTGCGTCTACCACGTCGAACACGTCCCTGCTTCCGACTGCCACTACTCCTCCTCGTCGCAGACGCCAAGCGCCCTGCACGTGAAGCTCCCATTCGCCAACGCGTGAGGTGGGTCGCCTGGGATTCTGCCTCTCAGCCCCAAATGCGAACTTGCGCATCTCCGCGGCGCGGCCCAGGTCCCAGAATGTCAGCCCGACCAAGTGCTGCAACGCAATGTCGATGCTGTCCTTCATCGGCTTTGGAGATACTCCACGTACGCCTCATACAGTTCCTGGTAGGAGCTGTAGCCTTGCCCTGAGACGACGTCGTGAATCTCCTGGCGCGTGAGCGCCTGCCCGGTATCTCGCATCGCTTGCTGGGCAGCGGCACGCGCCGTCGCGTTCGCCGCCGTATTGTCGCCCTGTGGCATCTTCTCGAAACTGCTGGGGCAGTTGTGAACGAGCACAGCGGTATCAACGGTCGCAACGTAGAAGTCGTGGTCGTTGGCGACGGTCAGGTCCCACATTTCCTCCGACCCGGGGACGGCCACCAGTCGAGCCACGGTGGCCAGCTGACCGTTCGGGGTGAAGAGCCGATCTCCGGTCCTGAGTTGGTCGACTTCGGTCCACTTTCGGGTGGTCAGGTCCCAGAACAGGTGATGGTCAGTCGAGTCGATCGTCCCCTGGCCCTGAGCCGTGTTGACCACGACATCCATGAGGTCCGTGTCGTGGTTGACCATGACCGCCTGGACCGTCTCCGCCTGGGACCGGCCCGTCTGTGGGTTCGTCGCCAGCACTTGGGCGCCCGGCCGCAGCTGACTGATCGCCACCGTCGCCCCGCTGGCCAGGACCACCTGAGAGCCTGCGCTGAAACTCTCACCTCCGGCGATCAGGCAGTTAGCGCCGTCCTCCGCCGCGTCACCGCCTTCCTCGGCAACCTCGGTCCCCGCCTCTGTGGCCTCGGAGCCGGCGTCCACGGCGTCCACGACGTCGCCGGCGTCCGCAATGGTCTCACCGGCGTCGATGGCCAACCCGGCGTCGGCCGCAACGTCCAGGCCGGGCACGAACTGCACCCCGACCATGGCGGCGGTCAGCGCGATCTGTTGCCAGTGGCTGCCGACGAATGAACCGACGGCGCCCATCCAGCAGAAGGGGCCCGAGCACGCGTTGGCGGCCGCTGTTCGCTGGGCGGCCAGCTGAGCCTGCTGCAGCTCGTACCGCTGCTGGTCGGATTGGAACATTGCCGCCAGACTGGCTTGCTCTTGTTGTTCGGATTGCTCCATCTGGGCCGCCGCCACCAGTCCTGGGTTCGCCTGCTGAATGGAGACGGACGCGACCTGCCACTCCTGCGCGCAGCTGCCCGTGCAGCCGGCGGGCGTGGAAACCATGGCGGAGTATTGAGTCGCCGCACTCCCTATCGCGGCCCACTCCGCATCGGCCTGGTCGCCCTGCACCAGCTGCATCTCGGAGTCACACCCCTGGTTGCCGATCGGGCAGCCATAGGCATCGGTCTGGGCGGCCGCCGGCTTGCCCCCGCTGCTGTCGGAGCTGCCTCCGTTGTCGGAGCTGGGCGCTCCGGCGCCGCAGTTGGGGGCACAGACCTGCATCTCCTGCTGGCACGCCTCGTTGCAGCCCGGCGTCGCGCCGGCGCTGTGCCCTTCGGGATCCCGGAGGCTGATCGGGTTGGCGTTGGCGTATCCGTACGTGTCCGCCGTGAGCGGATCGGCGCCGATCGAGAGATCCTCCCCCGTCGATCCCGGCTGGTACTCGTCCGGGGTCGTGAAGGCGCCCTTGCTCGGGTCATACGTTCGGCTGCCGAAGGTGTAGTCACCGGTCGTGGCGTCCCGCTGCGAGAACTGGTAGCCGAGCTCGGTGAGCTGGCTCCCCGTCCCGGCACCCGCGATGCAGGGGTTGGTGGCGCTGGTCGCCTGGAGCGGGGAGCCGGAGACGTCGTACTTGAGGACGCAGACGGCCGCTCCGCTGTTGGCCGAGCCGGTCACGGCGCCGACATTTCCCTGGCCGTCGCTCGTGAACCACTGGGCCCCGCCAGAGTCTGCGGTGCCCTGGACACCCACCACCTCGGATGGGGTGCCACTCGCATCGAGGAGCAGGCTGAGGTCGTTCTCGGTGGCCCCGTAGGCGCCGCTCGAGGTCGCCTGCCCGCTCTGGATCAACGCGAGCTCATTCCCGAGGTTGGCGTAGTGATCGCCCCAGTACGTGGCCGTGGCATTGGTCGCCGTCCCCTCGGTCTCGGTGATGGTGCGCCCGAGCGCGTCATACGTGTAGGCCGTGGTCGTGTCGGCACCGCTCGCGAGCGACGCGCAGGACGCGTTACGGCTGCTCCCGGTCAGGTCCGCCGCAACGGCCGTCTGATTGAAGCCGTCATAGGAGTAGTCGGTGCAACCGTCACTCGCCAGGCGCCCATCGGTGTCGTAGCTGTCCGTCTCCGTGTTGGTCGCCGCGGGGGTGGTGCCCGTCGCTGGCGTGGTGGTCGTCGTGGTGCTGAGGCTGTCGTTGGCGTTGTAGGTCGAGGTGGTCGACACCCCCAGGGTCGACGCCGTGGCCGTACCGGTCGCGATCGAACTCGTGCGGTTGCCGTCGTGGTCGTAGGCGATGGGGGTCCAGACGTACACCTGCGGGGTGCTGCCCGAGAGGCTGTCGTCGTCGTCATAGGAGTAGGCGGCGAGCCGTCCGTCCGGGTCGTAGGCGTAGTTGAAGATGGTGTCGTCGCTGCTCAGGGCCGCCTCGGACGCCACCTGCTGCCCATCGCTGTCATAGCTGTACGCCCACCAGTCGATGATGTCGGTGGACGCGCTGTTGCAGCTTCCACTCGGGCTGCTCCCCTCGCCGCAGAGCCAATCCTGCTGGATGGCGCCGTCCGGGTTGTAGGAGTAGCTGGTGACATCCCCGTTGGACTGTGTCTGGCTGGCCAGCTGCCCGTCCGCGGTGTAGCTCCGGGTCTCCGCCGCCCCGCTCGGGTCGGCGGTCGTCCCGAGCGTCACGGGCACGTCGGCCGCGTTGTAGGCGAGAGCCTCGGTGGTGCTCTGCGCGCCGCCGTCCCGCGCCATGGTGAGGGTGGCGATGTTGCCCGCCCCATCGTAGGTCAGCTCGGCCTGGTAGCCGGCCATGTCCAGCCCACCGCTCCTCCCACTCACCTGGGCGTCTCCGCTGCCGTCGTCCTCAGTCCGGAGGCTCCCGTCCAGGTAGTAGGTCATGGTGTCGATCGCACCGGCGCTGGCTGTCCCCACCACGTTTGCCGCCTCGGTCTCGTTGCCCGAGGCGTCGTACGTGAATGCGTTGGCATTGGTCGCGAGCGTCTGGGTGGTCACGCCCTCGGGGGTCTCCGAAGCCATGCGCCCGTCGAGGTAGTAGGTGTCGCTGATCGTGCCACCGTCACAGCTGGAGCTCGGAGGACCGTTGACCGGGCAGTTGGCGATCCCCACCTGGTAGGTGTGCTGGGAGAGCGTCTGCCCGAAGGCGTTGTAGGTGTCGTCGGTCTCCAGGCTCGCCCCACCCGACCCGGGCGGGGTCACCGTGGTCGCCAGCAGGTTGTTCTCCGTGTACGTGTACGTGGTCGGAGCACCGGTGGGGTTGGTCGCGTCCCTGGCGGTGCCGCTCGGGGTGGTCACCGTGAGCAGGTTGCCGACCACGTCGTACGTGTAATCGGTCACATAGGGTTGGAGGTCCGGCTGCCCATTGGTGCCGAGTGCCCCGCCCGAGGGGGCGGCCACGCTCTCCTTCTGGCCACTCACCGTGTAGGCGGTGACCGTGGTCGCTCCGTAGCTGTCCGTGCTGCTCACCTGGTTTCCAGCCGCGTCATAGGTGAAGGTCGTGGTGTCGGGCGGCCCGCCCGGGGTCTCCCCACCCGCTGACGGGTTGGTGGTCGGGCTGGCCGGGTTCTGACCACCGGTCAAAGCCAGGCCCTGGCTGGGCGGCGCGGTGGTGCTGAGGAGCAGTCCGTCCGCGCTGTACACCGAGGTGGTGTCCACCGTGGCCGGCTGCCCGCTGGTCGTGTCGGGGTTCGGCTGGATGCTGAGCACCACGTTGCCCGCCGCATCCAGGATCGACGTCTGGGTCACCGTGCCGGTGCCGTCGGGATTGGGGGCGACGATCTGCGTCCGCAGCCCGTCTGCGGTGTAGACGTAGGTCTCCACCTGCGTAGAGGCGACCCCCGACACCGTCCAGGCGCCTCCGGCGGTCGGCATCAGCGTTTCGGTGACCTGGCCGTCGCCGTTGTACTGCACGGCGGTGATGCAGACGCCGGTGTACTGCAGATAGGGCAGCGTGGTGGAAGTCGGAGGCTGGCCGACGCCGCCCGTCCCCCATGAGGTGCCCTGTGCCGGGATCTGCGTGGTCGCCAGAGGGCACTCCGCCGTCTGCGCCTGCGAACCCGAGCTCACAGCCGGGACGGACGCGGTGAACGAGGAGGTCGTGCTGCTGGTCGCGTCGTCATACCGGGGCACGTACTGTGCGATGGGACGGTCGTCCGCGTCGAACGTGGTCGCCATCATGTAGTCCGTGCTCGGACTGGTCAGTGAGCTCTGGAAGGCGTCCGCGCTGTAGGCCGCCACCTGATTGCCGTCGGCGTCGTACACCACCCGGGTGTGGATGTTGACCCCGCCGCTCGCGTCGGTCACCCCGAGCTGCTCCTGCGAACATCCGGAGGTGCTCATCCCGAAGCTCGAGAAGTTGCTGAAGCAGACGTTGGGCATTCCGCTGGTGTCCACGGCCGCAACCACGGTGTCGACTGACCGGTTGTCCGCGTCGTAGGAGACGATGGTATCCCGGGTCCCGGTGGCCGTCGTCGGCGCCGTCGACGTGGAGGTCGGAACGGTCGCGCTGAAGGTGCTCGGCTGAGCCGTCCAGACCCGGTTGCCCGAGGGATCGTACCCGTACCAGCTGGTCGCGTACTCGCCCGGGTTCTCGGGGGTGGCCGTCCACAGCAGCCGGTCCAGAACATTGTAGTCGTTGGTGACGGTCACCCCCTTAGCGTTGGTCGTGGTCAGGACGTTGCCGTCGGCGTCGTACGTCGTGGCCGTGACCGCCGGCGTCAGCGTGCCCGCCACCAGGGCGTCGGTGGTCACCGACACCGGCAGGTCCGCAGGGTCGTACGCCGTGTAGGTGGAGAAGGAGTCGTCGGTCGTGAGCGAGGGGGAGTCACCCACCGTGCTGTAGCCGATGTTGGTCCCGGGGGAGGTCCCTCCGCAGCTGCCCTGCCCCTCGGTGAACTCCGTCGCCGGGCAGCTCTCGACCACGTTGCCATCGGGGTCGTAGACCTTGGCGGTGGTGAGGGTGCGGGTGGTGCCATCCCAGCGCGGGGTGATCGTCTCGATCACCCGGTGGTAGGCGTCGTACACCGACGTGGTGACGGTGGGCTCCAGGGAGCCCACCAGGTCCGAAACCTCTGATGCCGGCGACTGAACGCTGGTCGGGTTGTCCTCGCCGTCGTAGGTCGTCGTGGTCGTGCACACAACCTCGCCGGCGCTGGGCCACCACGCGCCTCCTCCGACGGTCGCCTGAGTCGGGGTGGACGAGGTCGTCGTCGTGCAGCCGTCCGGAACGGCGTCGCTCCCCGCCGCCGCGTAGAGGGTGCTGCTCGCGGCGTACCGCCCCACGGTCGCGGTCGCTTTCCGGTTGACCGCGTCGTAGGTGTAGGTCGTGATGTCTGACGCCGCGTCGGTGTTCTGAATGAGATTCCCATACGCGTCATACACGTCTGTCGAGTGAGGACTGTTGGGCTCGCCGGCCTCCACCGGCTGCTGCTCGGTCAGCACCTCACCCGCGGCGTTGTAGGAGTAGCAGGTGTCGTACGTCCCGCCCCCCCAGGGACCGGAGGTGCCGGGATTTGTCCGGCAGGTGGGCGTCCCCGAGGAGGACTGGTTGCCCCGCGGCGTCCGCACCCCCAGCTGGTTGCCGTCCGCGTCCAGCTGGTAGGTCGTGACGTCGCCCAGGGCGTCGGTCTGGCTCACCGCATAGAGCCCCGGCTGCGCCGTGCACGACGACGCATACAGGGTCTGGGTGTAGCCGGTGGACGCCGCCGGAGACGTGCAGGTGGGATACGCGGCGAGCGGCAGCGTGAGGCCCGCCTGGGCCGTCGCGTCCCGGTCCCACGTCCGGATCAGGTGACCCTCCATGTCATAGCCGTAGAGGACGAAGGCACCGGTCGGGTCACTGGTCGCCTCCAGCCAGCCACCGGCATGGGTCGTCCCCGAGAGGTCGGTGGCGCTGTCCGGGTAGTACGTATAGGTGTAGCTTGCGACCGCTCCGCAGGTCTGCGGCTTTCCGGCGTTGGGGTTCGGGGTGCTCATGCACGTCCGCTGACCCCAATGGTCGTAGGCGTAGGTGGTGACGGTGTCGGGTTGGCCACCGCCGTCCTTGGAGGGCGCTGTGGTGGCGCAGAGCAGGCCGGTGTTAGCTGTCGCACTGGCGCCAGTGCCGGTACAGGGCGTGGTCGCGCCGAGCGGAAGTCCGGCACCCACCGCCGTGTTGATGTCGCGCGTGGAGGTGGTCTCGAAGGCGGGGTAGGAACTCCCCGCCGCGTTTCCATTGGGGCTCAGCACTCCGGTCTGGTCGCTCAGCACGATGAGTGTCGAGGCATCTCGGCGCGGACCCGCCTGGGAGGTGACGGCGCCGCCGCCCGCGATGCTGTCGGTGAAGGTGCGCACAGCCCCACTCGATTCCACGTACTGGGCCGTGTACGAGGTGGTGGTGACGACGTTGGTTGGCGAGTCCAGGTCATCCTGGATCAGGATTCCCCCCTCGTCGTTGTACGTGTACTGGGTCTCACGGTTCGGCGTCTGGCCGTTGTTGAGGCTCAGCTCGAGGATGTCGCAGAGGTTGTTGTCCGGCACCGCGTCCGGCTGCTGGCAGCCGAAACCAGGCGCGTCCCATTGGTAGAGGGTCGTGTGCAGCCAGACTCCGAGGGGTCCGCCCGGGTTGGCGGACGAGGTGGAGGTGGACCCCTCGTCGACCTCGCCCACGCGGCCCAGGGCGTCCACCTGGGCGAAGTGCTCCTCCTCGGACCCGGTGATCGCGTTCTGCACCGCCCCGTTGGCAGCGTAGGTGTACGCCGTCTCCGTCCCCAGCAGGTTGATCACCTCGCTGATCTCCGACGGACCTCCGAAGGGGGATGCCTGGTACACGAAGGTGACCGAGTTGCCGTCTGGGTTCTCCGCGCTGCAGAGCTGGGTGGCGCTGCCGCCACAGCCTCCATAGGTGTAGTGCAGCGAGCTCCCACTCGGGTTGAGCACGTTGACCAGCTCGCCCGCCGAATTGTCCTGGTACTCCGTCACCTCCCCGGCAGGGTCGGTGATGTTGACCTCGACACCGCCGCTCCAGGTGGTGTAGACGAGGCTGTAGGCACGGTTGCTGCCGCCCGTCTCCCCCACCCGGGTCAGCTCGGTCCCGCTGTAGGTGAAGTCCACCCGGTTGCCCAGGGCGTCGCGCACGGAGAGGAGCTCCCCGCTCGCGTTGTACTCCTCCCGCACGCCGTCCGTGGTCAGGGTGGCGTAGCCGAGCACCGCCGCGGTCGACGAGGTGAGCCCGGTGCACCCACCGGTGTTGGACTCCACGTAGCGCCACATGCTGGCGTGGACGCCCGCCTCGGGCGTGTACGCGTCATCGACGCAGAGCGCGGTGTACCCGGTGCCCAGCGTCAGGGTGGTTGGGACCAGCGGCCCGAGCGGGCCGGTCGGGTTGCTGAGAGTGCTCTCGTCCACGGGCGTGCCGAGCACGGCCGGCTCGAAGACGTCCCGAGCACCGCTGTCGGTGATCAGGGTGATCGCCGCGCCGCCGTTGACGTGCTCCGCCGACGGGATGCGCAGCGCAACTCCGCCGAGCTCGTCCCCTGCGGAGACGAAGGAGGTGATCCAGCCCGAGCCCACCGGCTCGGCTCCCGGTTGCACGGTCGCCTCGCTGTCGTACGCGCGCACGATGCCCAGGCTCAGATTCCCGTGCAGCTGCATGGTGCCGCCATCCTGCTGGCTGACCACCAGGTTGCCGTTGGCCGCGTTGACCTCGGCGGTGCCCCCCGGCCCGAGCGCGGTGCTCACGAACGTCCACCACTGCTGGACGCCCAGCCCGCCATCGCAGATCACCGCCGGCGCCGAACCGAGGCCGCCGAGGCCCGTGCTCGCGTCGGTGACCGTCGCGGTCATGGTCGGCTGGGTGCAGACGGAGTCGCTGCCGAGCGCCCGCACCGTCGCCACCACCGCCACTCCCGCAACCGGGACGCTCAGCCCCGAGACCGTGATCTGAGAGGGGCTCACGGTGCAGGTCACACCACTGATGCTGGCGCAGCTCGTCCCCCCAATCGAGACCGTGCCACCCGCCGAGTCGAATCCCGTCCCCGCCAGCGGGATCACGAGGTCTGCCGTCTCGGGTCCCCCCGCGGCGGCGACCGTCTCAGTGCTGGTGGCGGTGGCGCTCGCTCCGCCGCCGTCCTTCACGGTCAGCGTCACCGTGTACGTCCCGGCGCTCGCGTACGTGTGAGCGGCCGTCGCCCCGGCCTGCGGCCCCACCGTCGTGCCGTCCCCGAAGTTGAACGTGTAGCTGGACAGACCGATCGGGTCGGCCGAGGCCCCCCCGTTGGCGACCACCGCGAGCGGCGCGGTCCCCGTCGACGGCACCACGGTGAGCGCCGCCGCCGGCTGGCCCACCAGCTCCTCGGCGGTCGCCGTCGCCGTCACCCCCGTGCTGTCCGTCACCGTTACCGTTGCCGCATACACCCCGCCCTTGGCGTACGTGTGGGTGGCGGTGGCCGCGGCCTGCGGACCGACCGTCGTCCCATCCCCGAAGTTGAAGGTGTAGGTGGAGATGGCATGTGTCCCCGCCTTGGACGCGGATGCGCTCGCGGTCACCGCGAGGGGTTCCGCCCCGGATGTGGGACTGAGCGACAGGGCGGCGGTGGGAGGCGTCGTGGCCGCCGCCGCCTTGAAGACGGCGACGACGGCACCGTAATAGCCGGTGCTGCTGCCGCCCATGGTCATGGATTGGCCACTGGTGGATGTGGACAGCATGTCCTCCAGCCCGGTGTTGCATGTGCCCGCCGAGATGGCCTGCTCGCGCAGGGCGAACCCGCTCCCCACCGTGAAACCCGATCCGACGCTGATCTCGCCGCCCACACCGAGGACCAGCTCGCCGGAGGCGCTGATGGCCGACGTGGGTCCCGCCGTGAGGGTCGCGCTGTTGTCACCGGTGTTGGTCGCGTCCTCGTTGAGGGCAGACGACGTGGCCACCGCCTTGTACTCGGCCGCCGTCAGGGCGGCTGCGACTCCGGTGATCGTCACCGTATCGCTGCCGGCCTTCGAGTTGAGGACGTACCAGAGATCGACATGGCCATTCCCGTAATGGGCCGACGCCACCTCTGTCCAGGCACCGTTCAGAGAGTCGCTGACGGCGGTGATGGGGTCCGTGCTCGACGTGTCGTTGGTCGTGATGCCCACGACCAGGAGGTCTCCGGCGGTGACGCCGCTGGGAAGGGCGACGGTCTTGCCGATGGCCTCGGCGCCCTGCACGAAGGTGGGCACGCTCGGGATGGACGTGACCGCCGCCGACACCGTCACCGTCGAGGTGGCGGTCGCCGTGGCCCCGCTGCTGTCGGCGGTCGTCAGCGTCACGGTGTAGGTGCCCGCCGTCGCATAGGTGTGGCTGGCGGTGGCCCCCGCCTGCGGCCCCACGGTGGTCCCGTCACCGAACGCGAAGGTGTAGCTGGAGATGCCGATGGGATCCGAGGACGCCGCCGCATCCGCGGTGACGGTCAGCGAGGCCGGTCCCATGGAGGGGACCATCGTCAGCGCCGCCGACGGCTGGCCGACGTACTCCATGACCGCTGCCGTCGAACTCGCGCCGGCGGTGTCGGTCGCGGTCACCGTGACCGCATAGACCCCACCCTTGGCGTAGCTGTGGGTGGCGGTGGCCGTGGCCTGCGGCCCGACCGTCGTGCCATCCCCGAAGTTGAAGGTGTAGCCGGAGATCGGGTGGCCGCCCGCCAGCGACCCGCTGGCGCTGGCGGTGACCGCCAGCGGTGCCGCCCCGGAGGCGGGGGTCATGGTCAGCGCCGCCACCGGGGGAGAGTTGGCCGTGACCGCCGGCTTGAAGGTGGCGACGATCGCCGCATCGTAGTCGGAGGCGCTCATCGCCATGCTCATCGACTGACCCGACGCCGAGGACGCGACCATGTCCTCCAGGCCGAGGTACTTGCTCGTTCCCGTCTCGCGCAGGGTGAAGCCCGTACCGGCGGCGGAGATGTCCCCGCTGTACGAGTCGCCGACACCGATCACCAGCTCGCCGGAGAGACTGAGGGCCGCGGTCGCCGCCGTGGACATCGGGCTGCTCCCCTTCGAGGTGCCGCTGGTGCCGACCGCGGACTGGTCGAGCGGCGATGCGGCGAGGAGCCCGGAGTACTCCCCGAGGACCAGTTCCACGGTGTCAGCCTTGGAGAGGGTCACGGTCACGGTCACCGCACCGGCCAGGCTGCCCGCGCGCTCCCAGAGCTCCACCTCGGTCCCTGACGTCCCCCCGGCCTCGGTGGTCACCTTGGTCCAGCTGCCATTCAGGCTGTCGGAGACGGCGCTGATGGTGCCGGGGCTCTTGGAGGCGTCGCGGACCGTGGCCCCCAGGACCAGAAGGTCGCCGGCCGCCACCGAGTTGGTGAAGCTGGCCTTCAGGCTGGTCACGGTGCTGGTGCCGGAGTAGGCGCTGGTGCCCTGCACGAAGGTCGGGGTGGCTCGCCCGGCGCCCAGACCGCCCTGGGGCGAGACGGTCGCCGTGACGGTCGCGGTCTGCCCCCGCGCGTAGGGCGAGCCGCCCAGGCTCACCGCCACCTGCGGCGCGTTGCCGGGCGTGAACTGCGCATCGAGCTGGGACTGGGTGAGCGCCGACGGGTACACGCCGACGTCGGCGATCTCCCCCGCGAAGAACTCGTGCCAGCCCCCGTAGAAGTCGGCCCCGATGCTCCCGGGGTTGCCCGCCTGGTACGGGATGGTCCCCGTGGTCGCCATGCTGCCCGACCACGCCAGAACCCCATCCACGTAATCGTTGATCGTGCCGGTCACCTCGTTGAAGGCGACGTCCAGACGGCTCCACTGATTGAGCGGCACGATGTTGGGGGGGCTCCAGCCCCAGTACGTCGTCCCTCCCAGGTTCATGGTGCCGATGAGCTGGCAGGTCGGAGTGATCAGCATGCGGGCGCCGGGATCTCCGGTGGTCACCACCCAGTTGTAGCTGCCGTCGCTGCTGGCACACGAGGTGGGATCGACCCAGGCCTCGAGGGTGAGCGGCGCCTGGACCTGGACCGCCGTCGGCAGGGTCACCTCACCGGTCGAGCCGTTGAGCTCGACCGCACTGCTCCCGTTCACCGGACCGGCGACCCGATACGCGATACCCGACGAGGTGTACGTGCCGGTGTTCCCGTGGCCCGAGCTGTCCGCCGCCGTGCAGCACGCCGGATCGGAGAGCGGGTAGAGGGCCACCGGGCTGGCACCGGACGCCGTGAGCGCCTGGAGCGGCTCGGCCGCCATCCCCAGACCATCGGCATTGCTCGCCGCCACCGAGAACGTGTAGATCATCCCGTCGACCAGGCCGTTCACCACCGCCGAGGTCGCACCCGCCCCCGCGGCCACCGTCGCCACCACCCCCGCCCCGGATCCCGCCGCCCAGGTGGTACCGCTCCCCAGGGTCAGCATCGCCGCATCGGCGTAGTGCACCTCCCCCGACGCCGCCGACCAGACGTTGAACTGGATGTTGGCGTAGGCGGCGCCCGCCGGCGCCGTCAGGGTCACCGCCCCCTGGGTCCAGGCCCCCGTCGTGTCGGTGAAGCCGGTCCCGCTGTTGCTGAAGTAATCGCGGTTGATGTCATCCCAGTTGATCTGCACGTACACGGACCGTCCGGTGGTCGCCGCCATGGCCGAGATCACAGCGGTGTATTGCTGGCCCGGCACCACCGGGTAGCACCCCGTCGTGGCACTGAGGTTCCCCGCCGACTGCGCGGTCATGGCCATCGAGTAGCTGCCGACCTCGGCCGCCGCGGACGACTGGCTGATTGACGTGGTGCTGCTACCCGACGTCCACGTGCCCAGCCCCGACTCGAAGCTCGCGTCCGCCGAGTTCAGCATGTTGGCCGTCCCGGCGCCCTGCGCCCCCGTCTGCGTCGCGGTCACCGTGTACCCGGTGATCGGGCTTCCCTCCGAGTCGGCAGGCTGCCAGCTCACCGTCGCGTGGCCGTTCCCCGCCACCGCGGACACTCCCGGTGGTGGCCCGGGCGCCGCGGTCGGGACAAGGGACACCGGCGCACTGGGTGCCCCTGTGCCCATGGCATTCACGGCAGCGATCGTGTAGGAGTAGGAAGCACCGCTCTGCAGCTCGCTCAGGGTCGTCGAATACGAGCCGTTGGCGTTCGCGGTCACGGTCCCCGCGCCGACGGATACGC
This sequence comes from Candidatus Dormibacteria bacterium, assembly GCA_050015875.1. Classification (GTDB taxonomy): domain Bacteria; phylum Chloroflexota; class Dormibacteria; order Aeolococcales; family Aeolococcaceae; genus Changshengia. The sequence goes on from JBEKAP010000023.1 coordinate 15,932, forward strand.
TGGTTGCCGTCTGCGGGCGGCCGTTGAACGAGGGCACGATGGAGTAGCTCGTGATCGGCGCCACGACGGAGCTCGCCGGCGGGGTCCAGGTCAGGGTCGCCTGGTTGGTCTGGCCGGTGACCGAGACCGCTGTGGG
>JBEKAP010000024.1:0-15869 GCA_050015875.1 Candidatus Dormibacteria bacterium
CCACCATCTTCGCGACGTGACCGACTCCCCGAGCCGGCCCGTCCGCATCGCGGTCGCCCAGTACGAGCCGCACATCGGCGACCTGAACGGCAACCGCGCTGCCGCGGTCGCTCAGGTCATGGCGGCGGCGGAGCGGGGCGCCCAGCTCGTCGTCCTCCCCGAGCTGGCCTCTTCCGGCTACGTCTTCTCCGGTGAGGAGGAGGCCGGCCGGCTGGCTGAGGACGCCGACGCCGGGGAGAGCGTCGCGGCCCTGGTCGACGTCTGCCGCCGGCTGGGCGTGTACGTGGTCGGAGGCCTGGCCGAGGCGGGCGCCGGCTGCCGCCACAACAGCGCCGTCGTCCTCGGTCCGGAGGGCCGGCTGGCGACCTACCGCAAGCTTCACCTCTTCTACGACGAGCAGTCCTGGTTCCGGCCGGGCAATGAGCTGGTGGTGGTCGACCTTCCCTTCGCCCGGGTGGGGATCGCCATCTGCTACGACCTCTGGTTCCCCGAGGTCGCGCGCGCCCTCGCCCTCCGCGGCGCCGAGGTGATCGCCGTCCCGACCAATTGGGTTGCGTCCTTCCGGCCCCGTCTCCACGACGAGCACGGGTACTGCCAGGGGGACATCATGGCCATGGCCGCCGCCGCCGCCAACGGCACCGCGGTAGCCTGCGCCGACCGGGTGGGGGAGGAGCGGGGCGTCACCTTCCTCGGCGCCTCCATCATCGTGGGTCCCGACGGCTGGCCCCTCGCCGGACCGGCGAGCCCCGACCGCGACCAGCTGCTCGTCGCCGACGTGGACCTGGCGGCGGTCGAGAGGTCCCGCTGGCGCACCCCGCGCAACCACCTCCTCCGGGACCGCCGGCCCGCCCTCTACGCACATGAGTCCCCACCCGAGGTGGAGGCGCGTCCTTCCGCCGTGGCCGGCGACCCATCGCAGGGCGCGTCGCGCTAGCCGGCACATCGTCCCGACCCGGTCTGTATACTCCGCCCGGTTCGGCAGCGACCGGGAGGCATGCATGGGCGAGACGTGGATCCCCGCCGCGCTGCGGGAGGTCTTGGACTACAGCCTCCGCGAGCAGGCGCAGGTGCTCGTCCACGTGAGCGACGCCAAGCACGAGGGTGTCGTCTCGCGGCTGGACGATGACGTCGTGGAGTTGCGCTCGCCAAGCGGGCGCTGCCTGATCCGTCTCGACCGCGTCGACGCCGTCCTCAGGGAGTAGCCGCCATGGCCGCCGAGCCCGCCGGTCTGGCGAAGGTCATCCGCCAGACCCTGACCAACCCGCACTCCGAGCAGCGCATCCGCACCCAGATGCTGGGCCTCGCCGCCCAGAACCTCCATCAGCCGGACGTGCTCACCGCTCTGATCGAGGTGCTGCCCGAGGTGCAGGACGTCGACACTCGCCGGCAGCTGCTCGCCCTGCTCATGGACACCGACGCGTCGCGCTTCCCGAGCCTGGACGCCCTCTACTCGGCCCTGGTCGGGGCCCTCCAGACCGAGAGAGAGAGGAGCGTCCGTGCCGCCATCCTCCGCCGGCTCGGCGAAGGGCTGCATCAGGACGAGCGTTTGGTTCCGCTCCTCGTCGAGATGCTGGCCCAGGGCGGGCTCGCCGACGAGGAGACGGCCGCGGTCACGGAGGCGGTGTCCCGCCTGGCGAGCGTCTCCGAGGACGTCGCGGTGTCGGCGCTCCAGCAGGCTGCGCACGCTCCCGCCGGCGTGCAGGCCCTCGCCCTGACCATCGCCGAGGCCTGTCCCCACTGGGGCGACCCGATCGCCCGGGAGCTGCCGCCGTACCTGGAGCCCCGGGTCGAGCGCGGGCTGCGCCTGAGGGTGCTCCGCCGCCTGGCGGAGGCCAGGTCCCTCAGCCCCGCCTACCTGCCCATCCTCACCGGCATCCTGCGCGGGGACCCGGATGCGAAGACCCGGGCGGCCGCCCTCGAGGAACTCCTTCGCCTCCAGACCTGGGAGGAGGCAGCCACCCTGCAGCTCCTCTGGACGGCGGCGAACGACAGCGATCCGTCGCTGCGGGCCCGTGCCGTCCAGCTCCAGGCCGAGGCACCCGAGCTCTCCGACGAGCAGGTGGCGGATCTCGCCGGCCGGCTGGCGCGGGACGACCTGTCGCAGGTCAGGGAGGAGGTCCTCGGCCTGCTGCGCGGACGGCTGGGCGATGCCGCCCTCCGTCAGGCCGTCGCCGCCGCCTTCGGGACCTCTCCCTCCGCGTTCGCCTACCCGGAGCTCTCCCTCCTGCTCGAGCTGCTCGCCCCCTTCGCCGGCCGCGACCCCGCTGTCCGCGACAGCCTGCTCGGGTCGCTGCCCAGGCTGCGCCCGGTCCGCCATCGACAACTGCTCCTCGAAGCCGTCCTGCTCCATGTCCGGCCGGCGGACGCCGTCGACGCCCTCGTCGCCGCATTCCGGAACGAGCACCAGCCGGAGCTCCGCGAGGCGCTCTTCCAACAGCTCCGGCCCCTCTCGGTGTTGCGATACCCCGGCCTGGTCACGGCCTACTGCACCGAGCTCGGCGACCCGACTTCGTCCTTCCGCACCGAGTGTGCGACGGTGCTCGCCGGCGGGGCGGCGACCCACCCGGAGGTCGTCGCCGCCTTCGAGGACGTGCTCTCCCACGACGACGAAGCGGAGCTGGTGCGCACCTGCCTGGAGGCCTACCTCAAGCCCGCGGTGCCCCGGAGGTTCGAGGTCCTCCTCGCTCTGATGGACAGGGAGTCGGTCGAGCTCAAGTCCCGCCAGAAGTGCCTGGACAGCATCGACCGCGCCGCGCTCTCCGCCGCCGAGGCGCAGGAGCTTGATGATCTCCTCGCCGGCCCGGGCGGGGCCGGCCTCCGCATCAGGAAGTGATCGAGCTGCTGACCGGCATTCGTGACCGGCGGGAGGCCACTGCCGCCGAGGCGCTGACGCTCCTCGAGCTCGTGCCGCTGTCCGACACCGAGACGCGGCGCTCGCTGCTCTCGATGGCGGTCCGGTCCCTCAACGACCCCGCCGTCCTCGAGCGGTTCGTCGACGTCATCGGCTCCGAGACCGACGTGGATCTCAAGGAGCAGATGATCGCGCGTCTCGCCGGCATCGACCGGCGACGGCTCGCGGCCACCCCGGGGTACGTCGGCCTGATGATCGCCTGCGTCGAGGATTCGACGCTGCGCCCGTACGCGCTGCAGGCACTGGGCGGTCTGGCGGCGACGCATCCGGAGGTCGTCGAGGCCCTCACCCACGCCTATGGGGCTCAATCCTCCGCGGCGGCACAGCGCCAGATCCTGCAGGGCGTCTGCCGGCTCCACGACCTGCCTGGAGAGCTGGCGAAGTTCCTCGAAGCCCAGGCGGAGCGCTGCGACGCCGACCTCAAGCCGGTGATCGTCGACCGGCTGCTCCGGGCCGGCGCGGTCTCCCCCGAGGCGCTGGCCCGCTGGCTGGCCCCCACCGAGCCGTCCGAGGTCAAGGAGCGCGTGCTCGAGCACCTCATCGACCGGTCGATGCCACCGCCCGCGGCGGTCGCGGAGGTCCTGCGCACGGAGCGGGCCGCGCCGGTCCGCCTGCTCGCCATCCGCGCCCTGGCCGCGCACTCACCGGTCTCGCCGGAAACGGTGCAGGCACTCCTCGACGCCATCCGCAGCGACCCCGAGGACGGCATCCGCGCCGCGGCACTGGGTGCATTCCAGCACTCGATCGAGATGACAGCCGAGGTCGTCGACGCCTTGCTCGCCGCGCTGCGCGTGGAGAAGAGCGTGGCGGTGGCGCGCTGGATGCCCGCCCTGCTGATGCCGCTCGCGAGCCACTCGCCGAAGGTGCGGGATGGGCTGCTGGCGCTGACCGGGGAGAACCTGCGCTCCGACGCGGCGATGGTGCTCTATGCGCAGCTCGGACAGCTGCTGCGCTGGGACGCCGCGCTGCTCCCGCATTTCCTCCGCGCCTACCGCGAGGCCCAGGACGACTTCCTGCGCGCGGCGCTCCTCGAGGCACTCGCTGCCTATCCGGACCAGGACGAGAAGCTGGTGGAGCTGTACCCCGACGCGCTGGCCGCGCCCTCGGAGAGGATCCGGGGCTGGGGCGTGACCGGCCTGCTCATGGTCCCGATGAGCGAGGACCGTGTGGGTGTCATCGCCTCCGGAGTGGAGAGCCTGCTCGACACCTCGATCGAGCTGGGGCCGCGGCGTGCGCTGGCCCGCAAGATCGCTCGCATCCCCGAGCCGTCTGCGGAGCCGCGGTCCGCCCTGGAGCGGGTCGCGGCGCACGTGGACGACGACCAGATCCGGAACATCTGCCGGGAGGCCCTGGCCCGTGCCGGCAGCCGCCCCGACGCCGGCGCCGGCGGCTCAGGCGCGGAGGGCGCGGAGGGCGAGCGCGCGGCTGTGCGCGCGGAGATGGAGCGCTGGTACCAGCAGGTCGAGGTCGAGCAGAGCGTCGAGGGGATCTTCCCCGCCGTCTACGCCGCCTACGACGCCGACCCCGCCCTCGGCGCCCGCATCCTCAGAACGGTGCTGCTCCACCCCGGCGCCCGCGAGCGGCTCCGCCAGAATCCGTTCCAGGTCGACGACGTCCGGATCGTCGAGTACCTGGTGAGCCGCGACGCCCTCGACGACGACGTCTGCCGGTACTGCGTGGAGCAGGCGCTGGCGTCGTCCACCCCCAGCCGGTTCGTCGCCGCGCTGCGCGCCCGCCCCTCCTTCCCCGGTCTGGACGGCGCGGTGTTCCAGATCCTCGAGGGCGCGCGCTACGCCGCGGAGCTGAACCACCTCCTCCTGCTCGAGCTGCTGGTGCTCGCGTCCGGCGGTGAGCCGGCGGCCGCAGCCGCGCTCCGCGCGAGGGTCGCAGGACTCACCTCGCCGCCGGCGGCGCTCCCCTATGCGCGTCTCCTGGACAGCGTGCGCACCTGGCCGCCCGCGAAGCCGATCCTCGAGGAGCTGCTCGCCCGCCCGGCCCTCCTCGACAGCGCGGTTCTCGACCTCCTCGACGAGACCATCCGTCAGCTCCTCCCGGGGTGGAAACCGATCGAGAGCGGACCGGGCCTCGCTGATGACTGAGATGCAGGACGTCCTGGCCCTGGTCCTCGCTCCCGAGCGTTCCCCCGAGGAGCGGCTCGCCTCGCTGCTCGACCTGCGCGATTACCTGAGCGACGAGGGGGTGGTCCTCGCACTCGCCGCCGCCGCCCGCACCGAGGCGTCGAAAGAGGTCCGCGCCGCCATGCTCGGCGTTCTCGTCGACGTCGACGTCACCCGCCTCGTCGCACGGGAGGAGCTGCTCGACGCGCTCATGGCCTTCGCCGCACTGGAGCCGGAGCCGGAGCTGCGCCTCGCCGCGACCCAGCGCCTGGCCGGGCTGGCCGCATCCAGCCCGGCCGTCCCCGACCTGCTCGCCGAGAACCTCCTGTACGACCTGAGCCCGGACATCCAGCGCGCCTGCATCGCAGGGATCGCGGCCTGCCCGACCCGGGAGCGCAGCGTCGTCGAGCGGGTGATCGCGGCTGCGCCCGTGGTCCAGCGCTCGGTCCGTCACGATCTCCTGGGCCTTTACGAGCAGCTGGAGCGCGCCGACATGGAGGCCGGGCTGCTGGCACTGCTCGACCCGTTGGAGGCGGAGCCGCTGCGCCGCGCGATCCTCGACGGGCTGGGGCGCCTGCCGTCGCTCTCGGCGGCCGTCGCCCCACCGCTGCTCGCCTACCTCTCGGCCGAATCGGACCCCGAGCTGCGCGCTCACACCGTCCGCGTGCTCTCCGATGGCGTCCAGACGACCCCCGAGCTCCTCGGCGCGGTCCTCGACGAGGTGCGCAGGACCCCCGAGGACGCCCCGCTGCTGTACGCGTTCTGGGGCCGTCTCTTCTCCTTCCCCGACGCGGCCTCGCAGCTCCAGGGCCTGTTCGAGAGCAGCGGCTCCACCCAGGTCAAGCTGTACCTCCTCCGACTCCTCGGGGAGGCCGAGGCGATCCCGCTCTTCACCGCCGCGCTCGGCGACCCGAGTCCCTGGGTGCGCGCCCAGGCCGCGGAGCTCTGCTCCCGCCATGGACGCGGCCATCCCGAGGTGGGGCGGGCGCTGGCGGAGCGCATCCCGGAGGAGGGGATCACCAGCCTCCGCGTCCAGATGATCGAGGTGGTCGACACCCTGGGGACCCTCGACCACACCGCGGAGCAAACCCTCCTGCGCTGGCTTCCCCGCGAGACCTTCCCCGACGCGCGGACCGCGCTCGCCGGTGCGCTGACCCGCGTCGCCATCACCGACGCAAACCGGAGCGACCTCCTTCGCGCCTACCTCGCGGTCCTCACCGACCCGCTCGCCGGCGACGACGTGAGCGAGCGGGTGGGGGAGCGCCTCGCGGCCTTCGAGTACCGCAACGAGCCGGAACTGGCCGCGTGCCTGGTCGCGCTGATGGACCGCTCCACCGACCTGCGCGAGGTGGAGCGTCTCCACACGCGTCTCCGCACCCTCCAGCCCGACCCGGCCACGCTCCTCCCCGTCCTCCGCCGGCTCTTCTACCGCTTCGTGGGCCTCTACCCGCAGGCGCCCCTCGACGCCTGGCTGAAGGAGCTCGTCGACGCGGCCGCCGCCAACCCCGAGCTGCAGGCGGAGGTGCCCTACCTCGTGCGCCTGACGGGTGCCTCGTGGCTGCTGGAGAAGGCGGCACCCGCGGCGCAGAAGGCGGCGATCCTCCCCGCCATCCTGGAGGCGGTCCGCAAGGGCCAGCCCGGCGACGCGGAGCGGCTGCTCGGGGAGGCGTATGAGCACCGCACCCTGCGCAAGAGCGATGCGGTGGCCCTCCTCCGCGAGGTGCTCTCGTACCACGGCGCCTATCCACTCCTCGGCTCCATCCTCCGCATCCTCCGCGAGGTCAAGGTGGTGACCGAGGAGATCGTGGAGCGCAGCCTGGCGTGGCTCGGCCGCTTCCCGACGGCCGCGGCCGCGCGTGACGTCGTCGAGTACCTGCGCGAGATGGGCCCGCTCGAACCCTCCTGGCCGGAGCGCCTGGACGCGGCCTTCTCCGGGCAGGAGTACCGCCACTTCACCGTCGCCTACCTCTCGATGGACCGCCGCTATCCCCCGACCCCGATCTGGGGCGAGCCCTGGCGTCCGCCGAGCGAGATTCGCGAATGGCCGGTCGCCGACCTCTTCTTCGCCCAGGCGTCGCCGGACCAGATCGCGGCCCGCCTGGAGAGCCCCGTCGAGGCGGGCGACCTGCCTCACCACTCCTTCCACTACCTCCTCCTGGCCCGGCTCAATCAGCGGCTCAATGACGGCGGCACCCTGGCGACCGAGGAGCTCGCCGCCATCGGCCATCTGCTGGCCGCGACCGCCTCACCCGCGGAGCCCGATCTGGTCCACGATCGCGCGCTCTGGGTCTTCGACCGCGCCTGGCCCTCCTACGTCCAGAAGCGGGGAGGGGAGGAACCGCCCGCGGAGCTCGCGAGCCTGGCCGCCGAGGTCACCGCCGAGGCCGCCCGGCGCCGGGGATAGCGGCCGAGCTCACGTCAGCGCAGCAGGCGCAGCCGGCGCGCGGCGGTCCGGATGGCGATGGTCTGACCCCAGCTGAGTGAAAGCGCGTCGGCCTCGATGCCGTCGCCGAAGGCGACCAGCCGGTCGCTCTCGACCGAGATGGAGAGCTCCTCCCCCGGTGCGAGCAGCCCCTCGGTGAAATCGACACCGGTGGCGGGGGATGGCCACGCCTCGCGCACAAACCAGGCCAGGGTGGGGTCCGTGCACCTGGGCAGCACGATCCTGGTCTGGCGCTCCAGCCAGATGGAGCAGCTCCAGCCGGTCGCCCCCGTGCCGGTCGCGACCACGAGCCCGGATGACGCCTGGCGCTCGGTGTCCCCGTCCGGGTCGCGGAGCGTGTACCGCGCGGTCTGATGGCTCGGCTGGCCGATGTACAGCTCGTTGAGGGCGCAGATGCGCTGGCCGTCGTCGATGATGCCCTCCACCATCGTCCGGGCCTCGATGCTCGCCTCGACGTCGGGCCGCGCGGCGGCGTGGAGCAGGTCCTCCGCCGCCGCCGCGGGGTGGGGGACGAGGACGCCCGGGTTGCGCTCGGGGTCGGTGTTGATGCCCACCACCACCTGACCGTCCAGGTACTTGGCCGCATTGGCCACGAGGCCATCCTGCCCGACCACGACGATCACGTCCTCCCTGTCGAAGAGGAAGCGGGAGAGGTCGGCGCGCTCGACCACGCCACGGCGCCAGTCGAGGGGGATGGCGGCGGCGACCGCCGCCATCGCACCCTGCTGAGCCGCGTGGCGGGCCTCGACCTCCTGGATGTCGCGTCCCCGCGTGGAGAGGAAGAAGGCGGCCTGCCCGCGCGTGCCGTGCCGCGCCAGCAGCTCCTCGTACTCGGTGAGGCGGTGGACCAGGACGGCCCGCGGTGCGAGGCTCATCGCTCCTCCTCGGCTGCCTCCGCGGCCGCGGTCGCGGTCGGAGCGGCCATCGGGGTCGCGCCGAGACGCGCCAGCAGCGGCGCGATCAGGTCCGGGGTGAGCACCAGGCTCTGGATCTTGGGCAGGTTGGCGGCCAGCTCCTTCATGGCCAGCCCGAGCAGCGTCGCCTCGCTGACCTCGCGGTACGCGGCGAGCCGAGCCGCCTCCGACGCGGCATGGGCCGCGCCGAGAGCCCGGGCCCCTGCCGCCTGAGCCTCGGCCAGCCGCAGGCGCTGCGCCGCGGCGGCCTCGCTCTGGATGCGCGTCGTGTCGGCTTCGTCCTCGGCCTGGCGGCGGGCGTTGGCACCCCGCTGGGTCACCAGCTGCTCCTCCCGCTTGGCCAGCTCGATCCGGGTGTGCATCTCGTTCTCGCTGATGGCACGCTCGCGCTCGACGGCGAGTGCGCGCCGCTCGAACATGGCCCGGTCCGCCTCCTGCTGGAGCTGCTCCCGGGTCGGGGTCTGCAGCGCCTTCTCCACCTCGGGGTCGGGACGGATGGCGACGACCCGCACGTCGACGACGCTGATACCGGTCTCGGCCAGACGCCGGTCGTCGGAGAGCCCGCGCTCGAGCCGGCGGCCGACCTCGGCGACACCGTCGGCGAGGGCGACGGCGAGGGGTGCACCGGTGAGGTAGGAGAGTGCGTACTGCTGGGCGCTCTCGGTGAGGATCGATCCCAGCTGCTCGAGCGGCGCTCCCCGCAGCCGTCCGGTGCCGGGGTCGATGGAGAAGTCCACGCGCGTGGAGGCGAGCGCGGGGTCGGTCACCCGGAAGGTGACGGTCACCTGGACGCTCAGGTCCTGGAAGTCCGCGGTCCGGGCGTGGAAGAGGAGCGGCAGCTCGCGGTCGTCGACGGGGATCTCCGAGAGGACCGCGTTGAGGGGACGGAACCAGAAGGACTGCCCGGTGCCCTCGTGGACCACCCGTCCGCGCCGGAGGTGGCGAACGTGGCCGGTGGGGGAGCCGCGCAGGTGGCGCAACCCCGGGACGCTCGTGATGTCGGCCATGGTCGAGACCTCCTTGCGGATATTATCGTCATAGCGACGATAACATCTGGGGACGCCTCTCGTCAAGCCGACGATAATGGGCTATGATCCGCGCCATGGCGCGCAGCAGGACCGCCCCCACCCCGGCCGGTGACGAGCCTGCCGACCCCGCCCGGGCCGATCGCGACCGGGCCGGCCCCGACCGCGCCCGGTCCGACCGCGACCGCGCCCGGGCCGACCACGCCCATCCCCGCGCCGCATACGACCCCGCCGCCTTCCCCGCGGTGGCGGTGACCGTGGACCTCGCCGTGCTCACCATCCGCGACGACCGGCTCAGCGTTCTCCTGATCCGGCGCGGCGAGGCACCCTTTCGCGGCCGCTGGGCGCTCCCCGGTGGATTCGTCCGGCCGGACGAGGACCTGGATCATGCCGCGGCCCGCGAGCTGGAGGAGGAGACCGGCCTGCCACGGGGACGGGTCCACCTCGAGCAGCTCGCCTCCTACGGGGACCCGCGCCGCGACCCGAGGATGCGGGTCGTGACCGTCGCATACCTCGCGCTCGCGCCCGATCTGCCCTCGCCGGCGCCGGGCGGCGATGCCGCCGCGGCCCGCTGGACCTCCGTCGACGAGGTCATCGACCAACCTCGCGCGCTCGCCTTCGACCACCATCGCATCCTCTTCGAGGGTGTCGAGCGGGCCCGCGCCAAGCTCGAATACACGCCGCTGGCCACCGCCTTCTGCCCCGGAGAATTCACCGTCGCCGAGCTGCGCCGCGTCTACGAGACGGTCTGGGGGGTCTCCCTCGACCCGCGCAACTTCCACCGCAAGGTGACCAGCACCGAGGGGTTCCTCAACCCCACCGGTGGCAGCACGACCCGCGACGGGGGCAGGCCCGCCGCCCTCCACCGCCGGGGGAGCATCGAACTCCTCTACCCGCCGATGCTCCGTCCCGGTGCCGGGTGACCACGATGCCGCGGCACGAGGGGCCGGCCGCTGCCGAGCGAGTGGGGCGGACGATCACGCTCTGGCGGCCGGTCGGGCCGGCCGAGCTGCAGCCCTCGCGCGCGAGCTGCACAGCACCGGCCCGATGCGCCGCCGACCGGGTGCGACCCGCCGGAGCCGTCGTAACCCGCCGGCCGAGCGGCGCGTTGGACAGCGTGACGCGGCAACAGCCGCCAGGAGATCCCGATGCACCACCCAGCTCCACCCAGCCCTCGCCACGGTCGGAGCAGAACCCTGCGGCTCGCCCTCGTGGTCACCGCCGCCGCCCTCCTGGCCGCCGCATGCGGCGCCCCGGCAGGTCGGCCCAGCCCATCGCCGACGGCACCCCCGACCCGCTCCCCGGCAGTCACGAAACCGGCGACGGCGGCGGCGACACCGCAATCCACCGACCTCCTGGCCGGGATCACGGTCACCCCCGCGGATCTGACCGCCGCCGTGGACAGCGACAACGCGCTCACCGTCGGTCTGCTCCAGCAGCTGGAGTCGAGCAGCTCCGACGGCAACTTCGTGGACTCCGCCTACAGCCTGGCCACCGTGCTCAGCATGCTGGAGCTGGGCGCCGCCGGGGACACCCAGACCCAGATGGCGGCGGTCCTCGACAGCCAGGGCGTCTCAGCCGCGCAGCAGGCGGCGGCATGGAAGCAGCTCGACGCATCCCTGGCCGCGACCGCCACCGCCGATGGCATCTCCCTCGACACCGCCAACGGGATCTGGCTGGACAGCGGGCTCGCCGCCAACAAGACCTTCCTGGACACCCTGGTCAGCGACTTCTCGGCTCCGTCCAGCCAGGTTGACTTCCAGGGCGATCCGCAGGGTGCGGCGAACACCATCAACCAGTGGGCGAGCAGCGCGACCAAGGGGATGATCCCCAGCGTGGTGAGCGCGGATCAGCTCCAGGCGATGGAGATGGTGCTGGCCGGCGCCGTCTACTTCAACGCCGACTGGCAGACCCAATTCGACCCAGGTGCGACCGGACCGGGATCCTTCTACCCCGACTCCTCGAATCCCGATGACCAGCTCACCGTCCCGATGATGAACGGATCGGGCTGGACACTGCCCTACTACAACCGCGACGGGGTGGCCGCCGTGGAGCTGCCGTACGTCGGTGGCCATTACGCCGCGGACATCGTCATGCCGTGGGAGCAGTCGATGTCCGCCTTCGTGGGCGGTCTCACCCCCAGCGCGCTGGCCGGCATCCTGCAAGACCTGTCGCCGACGCAGAACGTCGATCTCAGCATGCCGAGGTTCGACGTCTCCTCGCAGCTCTCCCTCGGTCAGACGCTCGAGACCCTCGGCATGCCCGATGCGTTCAGCACCGCCGCCAACTTCAGCGGCATCGCCAGTGGCGCGGGGCTGCAGCTCGGCTTCGTGCAGCAGAACGCGCTCATCCAGGTCAACGAGATCGGCACCACCGCGGCCGCCGTCACCGTCGCCGGGGGGGAGGGTGGGGGCGGGGGAGGCCCCGAACCGCCGATCACCGTCCTGGACATCGATCAGCCCTTCCTCTTCCTGATTCGGGACACCACCACGGGGGCCATCGTCTTCGCCGCCCAGGTGGCCGACCCCACCGCCTCCAGCTGACGACCGTCATCGCCGCCGGGCGGCCGGACCTCCACCTCGCCAGGCGGCGGCCGCCGACCGAGCGCGGCCACGAAGGGCGTCCGTCAGGGGCACGAGGCGGTCGCGGCGAGCCATCGAGCAACACCCCGCCTCGACCTCGACGCAACGTAACGGGGGCGCGCGACGTCTCATTGCTGTGAACCACGGCGACCGCCAGTCGGACCCGGAGACGCGCGCCGGCACCTCCGGCCGGCCGGAGGAGGATGCAGGCCGGCACGCTCGTCGGTGGGCCTCCGCACTCGCCGGGGCGGTCGTGTTCGCGGTCATCACCGCATCGTTTGGGCTGGTCGTCGGCCTTGGCCGCCGCGAAGCCGCGCCCAGCCGGCATCCCACGGCGCACGTGAACGCGCAGCCCGGGCAGACGGCCTCCGCCACGCCGACGGCGTCACCCTACCCGGGAAAGCCGATCGCGCCGCCGTACACCCCGCCGCCGACCGCCCAGGTCACCTCGACGGTCACGGCTCCGGCACCGCTCATCATCACGTCCGACCCGAGCCAGCAGATGACCCTCACATCACCGGTCCGCTTCCTGGCCCGCGACTACCAGGGCCAGCTGGTGGGGACGATCACGGTGGATCAGGCGGCGGAGGCGAATGGCGTCCTCGCCTCGCCGGACGGCTCCAAGCTGCTGGTCGGGAGCCGGCTCGTCTTCGACGTGTATGGACATCAGCTCTCCGACCTGTACACGGCGGCGGATGCCAGCGCCCTGGTCCAACCCATCTGGGCCGACGACTCCGAGCACCTCTGCGGGATCACCTACGACAGTGATGCCGAGGTCGCCACCGGCGCCCTCCTCGAGTTCTCCGCGTCGGGGGGCTACCGGACCGTCGCTGACCTGGGCCCCCTGGCCGGTTCCGAGAACGGCTGGCTGGTCCTGGCCTGCAGCCCCAGCTCGGATCGGGCGATCGTCTGGCAGAGCGAAGGCTCAGAGACGGAGTACCTGGTGATCCGGCTCTCCACCGGTCAGGTGGTGGCGACCTATCCGGGATCGACCTCGGACCAGGGCCCTGGGGCGGCGAGTCACGACGGCAGCCTGCTCGCCATCGACGGGGCGGACGGCATCTCCATCCTCGACACGGCGACCGGCCAGGACCTGGCGACCGTCGTCCGCTGGGGAGAATCCGAGGGCTATCAGCTCATCGGTGACGCGCTCGCCTTCTCCTGGGACGGCTCGCGACTCCTGGTGCAGAGCGACATCGCGCAGGGGGGCCCCCGCTGGATCGTCGACTGGGCGGACGGCAGGGACCTGGTAACGACCCAGACCGTGATGTCCCTCGGAGACGTGATCCCCCTCACGAGCGGCGCCACCATCTTCATCCAGGAGACCGGCAGCCCCTATGGTGCCTTCTTCCTGGCGAACGACGGCACCCTCCAGACGCTTCCGGTCGCCTCCTGAGCTCGGGGGGCACGAGGGAGCAAGCTCCCTCTCGGGTCCCGGTGCTGCGCTCGGATTCGCCGCGCCCCAACCAGGCGGCGTGGTACATTGTTACCGTGATAACGGTGGAGCGCGTGCAGACGGGTGTCCGGATGGAGCGGCGGATGCTCAAGGTGCTCAAGGGCCTGGCCGAGTATCTCGACATCTCGCTGGGGGACCTCCTCGAGGGCGTCGTGCTCCATGCCTTCGAGGGGAAGGCCCCCTTCGACGAGTCGACCCTGCTGGTCGTCAACCGGCTGCGGGAGGTCTACGGGCTGGACCTCACCGCGGCGGACAGCCATCACCTGACCAGCTCGGAGGAGGAGGGCGAGGCGTGATCCCCTGCCGGAGCGTGCACGTGACCGGCAGCTTTCCTGTGGCCCTTGGCACCGATGATGCCTTCCCCCTCTTCACGGCCAGCGGCGAGCGCCCCTGGGTGGACGGCTGGGATCCCCACTTCCCCGACCCGACCGCGGACGAGACCGAGCCGGGAACGGTGTTCACGACCGCCCACGGCGGACGGGAGACGACCTGGGTGGTGGCGCACCGGGAGGGCCGCCGCCTCATCGCCTACGCCAACGTCACGCCCGGCCGGCGCGCCACCCGCGTGGCCGTCGCCCTGGCGCCGTCAGCCGGCGGGACCACGGTCACGGTCAGCTACGACGTCACCGCGCTGATCCCCGGGGCCAATGCCGAGGTCGAGGAGTTCGCCACCCACTACGCCGAATTCCTGGAGGAGTGGCAGGACGCCATCGAGGCCCTGGCGTCGGCGGGCAGGGGAGGGGCGGGCGAGGCCTGACCGGTCGACGCAGGGGTCCAGCTCTGCGGACCGCAGTCAGCTCGCCGGGCGGCTCCCCTTGGGCACGTAGTCGAAGAAGCGCTCGGTCGTCCCACCGGACGTCCAGGCGGCGCGGAGCCGCGTCCGCCTCTCCACCCTGCGCAGCGCCGAGAGCAGCGCGCGGTTGAGGTCCCGAGCGCTCTCGCCGTCGAGCGCGCCCTCGACATGGAACCCCGCGGGTGTCTCGGTGACCCCGCTGGAGAAGAGCTGCGCGACGACCGGACGGACCCGATCCGGGGCGTCGCTGCTGATGTCGGCGATGAGCTGAAAGGTCGGCATGGCCCCGCAGGGTACACGCCTCAGCTGGTGGTCGCGATGCCAACCATGATGATCACCAGTGCCGCCGCGATCCCGACGATGATCGGGCCCGACGTGCGGTCCGCCACCTGCCTCAGCGCCACGGTCGACAGCGCGCAGACGGCGAGGAGGGGCAGACCGATGGAGTCGATGCCGATCAGCCCGAGGCCGAGCCCCCCGCCGGCGGTGAAGCCGTACATGAGGGTCCGGGCGGCGGTGCGGCGCGCCAGGGCCGCGGCGAGCCCGAGCACCGCCATCAGGACGAGGAACCCGGCCACGAAGAAGACCCGGCTGCCGATCGTCCCCTCGCCGTAGAGCAGGAGAGCGTAGAGGGCCAGGTCGGCGAGGGCGATGCCGGCGATGCCGTAGCCCGCCGACGCGACCCATCTGCGCCGGCGCCGTGGGAGCTGCAGGACCACCACGGCCCCAGACTACTCCCGGGGTCCGCCGGGTTCCACGCGGCAACGGACGGCACGTCCGGCCCCGACCGTCACCCGGCGCCGCTGAGGGCGCCGACCCACAGGGCGTCGCCCTCAGCCCATCATGGCCCTGCGTCGCCCTCCTGACCACCCTCACCGGCGCCCCCCGCCCGCGGCGGCCGGCCCCGGCGCGGCATCGGACCGGCGCCCGACGGCAGCCGTCCGGCTGCCGCCAGCGCCCGTCTCAGCAGGAACTCGATCTGCGCGTTGCTGCTGCGCAGCTCGTCACCCGCCCAGCGCGCCAGGGCGTCGTGCACCGCGGGGTCGAGCCGCAGCAGCAGGCTCTTGCGTTCGGCCACAGGGTCGATTTCCCAGCTACCTTCCGTGACCTCTCATCAGTTGTACAGGGTGCCGGCGTTGACGATCGGCTGCGTGTTCTGCTCGCTGCAGAGGACGACCAGCAGGTTGGAGACCATGGCCGCCTTGCGCTCGGCGTCCAGGTCCACGATCCCGCGCTCCTCGATGCGGGCCAATGCCATCTCGACCATCCCGACCGCGCCTTCCACGATGGTCTTGCGGGCGGCCACGACGGCGCTCGCCTGCTGCCGGCGCAGCATCGCCTGGGCGATCTCGGGGGCGAAGGAGAGGCGGGTGAGCCGCGACTCGATGATCTTGACCCCGGCCGAGGCCACCCTCTCCGAGATCTCGGCGGTGAGCTGGGAGGTGATCTCGGTGGCGTTGACGCGCAGGGAGAGCTGACCGTCCTCGTGGGCGTCGTAGGGGTGGGTGCTGGCCACGTGCCGGACCGCGGTCTCGGTCTGGATGTCGACGAAGCGGGCGAAGTCGTCCACCTCGTACAGCGCCTGCGCCGTGTCCTCGACCTGCCAGACCACCACCGCGGCGATCTCG
>JBEKAP010000025.1:0-15800 GCA_050015875.1 Candidatus Dormibacteria bacterium
CGAGTTGCACCGGCTGCCGAGCGGGGCTCGACTGATCGCCACCCCGATGCGGGAGCGGAGGTCGGCCGCCGTCGCCTTCATGTTCGGGGTCGGCTCCCGCTACGAGGTCGGGGCGACCGCCGCGGCCGCCGGGGTCAGCCGCGCTGCCAGCGCGATGGGCGGCGCTCCCCGCCCCGCCCCCCGTCGCCGAAACCGCCGCCGCGCTGCGAAGACCGCCCGACGCGGTCCGGAAGCTCGGGAAGGTCGGGCTGCGCCGGGCCGGTCGCGTGGATCACCACCCGCCGGGCCGGCTCCTTCCCGCTGCTCTCGGTCCGCACCCCCTCGTCGTCGGCGAGGGTCAGGTGGATGGTCCGCCTCTCGTAGGCGTGCATGGGGTCGAGCGTGTACCGCTGGCCGGTGCGCTTCACCCGGTTGGCGAGGCGGAGGGCCAGCTCCCGGACCTGCTCCTCACGGCGGGCGCGGTACCGCTCGACATCGAGGATGACCCGCCGGCCCGTCCCGACCTCGTTGTCTCCCATCATCAGGTTGACGACCGTCTGCAATGCCCGGAGCGTCTCCCCGCGCCACCCGATGAGGAGGCCCAGGTCGTCGCCGGCTATGTCCAGGAGAGGCGGTGCGGTGGGCCCGCCGGGGGTGGCAGTGGCCCGTCTGGCCGTGATCCGAGCCTCGATGCCCATCCGCTCGAGCAGCTCGGCGAGCGTCCTTCGCGCCTTGGCGGTGTGCTCGTCCAGCTTCGACACCCGGACCCTGGCCTCCGCGGCGCCCGACACCCGCTCACCGGGAAGCACCCGAGCCGGACGCGAGAGCACCTCGATGGCGACCTCGTCGGGACCCGCCCCGAGCTCGGCGAGAGCCGTCGAGATGGCCTCCTCAACGGTCGAGCCGCTCGTCTCGACGCTCGTCCACTCCTCGACCGCGCTCACGGCCTCAGCTTCGGTCACGGTTCGCCCTCCTGCCCGCACCGCCTCAACGGCGACGGCGGCGCGCCTTCTTCTGAGCTCTCGACGGGGTCCGGCCTCGACCCGGGCTGGCCGGCGGCCCCGTCTCCGGCAGCGGAGACGGGCCACGACCTGATCTCGTGGAACCGCCGGACGGGCCACTCCCCCGGGGCGGCCCAGCGGCGCGCGAAGCGTCCAGGTCGCTCCTCGAATACGAGAGCGGGGTCGTGCGGCCGGCCCCCGGCAGCCACGCCGGCACCCGCAGCCCGCCCCACCCCATCAGCGAGTACTGCTGGCCGACCATCACCAGGGCGGCGGTCATCCAGTACAGAGTGAGAGCCTGCGGCCAGATGAAGCCGAACACCAGGCTCATCAGGGGCATGAAGTAGACGACCATCCTCATCGAGGAGGCCATCTGCCGCTCCATGTCGCTCATGTCCGGGCGCATCGGCTGCATGGTCATCTTCGACTGGACGAAGTAGGCGAGCCCGGTGAGCACGGGGAAGATCAGCAGGGCGAGCAGCGCCGGCGAGCTGAACATGCGGCTCCAGTCCGTGTCGCATTTGAGCGCCACTCCCGCGCTGTTGGCCAGGGCGCAGCCCGTCGAGGGGCTGTTGGCGGCACCCACCGCGTACGCGATGGTCTGGGCCACGTTCTGGATCCAGAGGAAGCCGAGGTGGATGGAGCTCGGCAGGATGTCGAAGGACACCGACTTCTTGTCCATGCCGATCACGTCCCGGATGCCCCAGTACAGCCCGTAGAGCACGGGCATCTGGACCAAAAGTGGGACACATCCGGACATCGAGCTGAAGGGGCTGATCCCGTGCTCGGCGTAGACCCTCTGGGACTCCTCGGAGATCTTCCGGGTCTGCCCCTTGTACCGCTTCCGGATCTCATTGAGCTGGGGGGCGACCTGGCGCTGCTCGCGCTGGATGCGGCGCTGGGTGCGGAGGTTCCAGCCCATGATCGGGAAGACCAGGGCCCGGATGATCAGGGTGGTGACCACCACCGCCAGGCCGAAGGGACCGATGGCCCGGAGCACGCCGACTCCGTTGAAGGCCTTGCTCAGCTCCTCGATCATCCAGCCGATCGGGTAGCGGAGGATGCTCAGCCAGTCGATCGGGTTGAGGTCGATCCCGGCGATCAGGGGGCCCGCCATCAGGCGGAGCTCCGATGGGCGTTCCGAGAGGCCCGATGCAGGAGCCGGGCCTGGCGCCAGGTGACGTACTCGTCAGGCACGGGATCGGCACCGCCCGGGTAGCCCGGGTGGCAGCGCGAGATGCGGCGGATTCCCAGCCACCAGCCCCGCCGGGGGCCGAACCGGCCGATGGCCTGGGCGGTGTACCGCGAGCAGGTGGGCGAGTAGCGGCAGCTGCTCATCAGCCCGAAGACGGGCCCCAGGGTGGCCTGGTAGATGCGGATGAACCAGAGGCTGAGGCGCGTCATGGCTGGGCCGGCGCGGATGGCCCACCCGGGATCGCCGGGCCCGAGGCGACGCTGGCACGGGCGACCGCGCCGCGCGCAGCCGCCGCCACCTGGTCACAGAGCAGGCTGAAGGGGAGCTTGAGAGCGGAGGCGTCGGTGCTCACGATCAGGTCGTACCCACGGTGATCGTGCAGGCCCCGCGTGGCCTCGCGGAGCCGTCGGCGAACTCGGTTGCGCTCGACGGCGCCGGCCATGCCCGGCACCGAGAGCCCGAGGCGCGCCTCGTCACGTCCGTTGGGAGCGGCCTGCACACGGACCGTACCGGCCCGGCCGACACACCGCCATGTGCGCACGGAGGCGAAGCGCCCACGGCCAACCAGCCTTCCGCTGCCCGTCAGCGCGGGCCGGTCGGCGTGAGGCGCTTCCGGCCCTTGAGCCGGCGCGCCTTGAGCACGTTGCGTCCACCGGTCGTCGACATCCGAATCCGGAAACCATGGGTCTTGCGCCGGTACGCCTTCTTGGGTTGAAAGGTTCGCTTGATCGGATCTCTCCTGCCGTGAGGACTTCGCTGATCGCGTCCGGGGTCGCCACGGAGCGCCGCGCCCAGACGGGGTGGTCACGCCAGTATATCGGTCCACCTGCCCAGACCTCCCTCGGACGCGCGGCGAGCGGGCCAACCGCACCGTCGAGCGGCGACGCCCTCCACCCCGAGCCGTCCGCCGGGCCCCCTCCGGCGGCCAGCGCGCAGCGGCCGTCCCGTCCGGTTGTCGACGACCGTTGCCATTGCTAGACTGACGGATGCTCCGGCGGGACGAGCTCCCCCAGTCGCCCCAGCCAACGTAGACAGGCCCCTCCGGCAGCGGCGTCGAAGTTTATCCACTCCTGTTCACATCCTGTGGACAAGTGGCTTCGGTACGTGGAGGTTGGGCTTTGGCTTCGGCGCTTGGGCGGCACGAGGAGCGACTTTGACGATCGGGGCCGACGACGGCATCGTCCCGACCGCCACTGACCGCAGCTCCGCTCAGCAGCTCTGGAGCTCCGCCCAGGAGGAGCTCCGCTTCCAGCTGGCCCGTCCCAGCTACGAGACCTGGCTGGCCACGGCCACCCTGGTGGAGAGCGACGGCCAGCGTTTCCTGATCGGCGTCCCCACCCGCCTCGCCCGCGATTGGGTCTCCGAGCGCTTCGTCTCGGTGATCCAGGAGGTCCTCTCCGGTCTGCTCGGCCACGAGTGTCAGGTCGAGATCACGATCGACCCCACCGCGAGTCCCCCACGCGACGAGCCGGCGCCGCTCAGCGACTCGGACCTCGCCCCGGAGACAGACCTCGCCCCCGCCGGCGAGTCCCGTCTCAATCCCAACTTCACCTTCTCCAGCTTCGTGGTCGGCAACTCATCGCGCTTCGCCCACGCTGCCTGCCGGGCGGTGGCCGACGCTCCCGGGAAGGCGTACAACCCGCTCTTCCTCTACGGCGGGGTGGGCCTGGGCAAGACCCATCTCATGCACGCGATCGGCCACGCCGTCCGCGAGGGCCACCGGCGCTCCCCCAAGGTCGCCTACATCACCTCGGAGAAATTCACCAACGAGATGATCACCGCGATCCAGGAGAACAAGACCAACGATTTCCGCCACCGGTACCGGACCGTCGACGTCCTGCTCATCGACGACATCCAGTTCTTGGCCGGGAAGGATCGGACCCAGGAGGAGTTCTTCCACACCTTCAACGCCCTCCACGAGATCCAGAAACAGATCGTGGTCAGCAGCGACCGGCCACCCAAGGACATTCCCACCCTCGAGGACCGGCTGCGCAGCCGCTTCGAGGGCGGGCTGATGGCCGACATCCAGCCCCCGGACGTCGAGACCCGGCTGGCGATCCTCAAGACCAAGCTGGGGCCGCACAACCGCCTCGTCCCCGACGAGGTCTGCAGCTTCATCGCCCACCGCATCCAGCGCAACATCCGCGAGCTGGAGGGCGCTCTGATCCGCGTCCTCGCCCACGCCTCCATCAACGGCCACGCCATCACCCTCGAGATGGCCCAGCGGATCCTCAGCGACATCATCCCGGTGGCCGATGAGCAGCCGCTCAGCATCCCCTTCATCCAGGACACGGTGGCCGACTACTACGGCATCCCCGTCGAGGAGATGAAGGGCAAGCGCCGTGACAAGCACATCGTCTTTCCTCGCCAGGTCTCCATGTATCTCATCCGCGAGGAGACCGACTCCTCACTTCCCGTCATCGGCGACGCGTTCAGCGGCCGCGACCACACCACCGCCCTCCACGCCATCGACAAGATCACCGAGCTGCTTCGCGAGGACGCCCGCCTCCAGAGCGATATCCGTCAGCTCCGAGACCGCCTCCACGCCCATGGCTGAGCTCCCCTCCTTCCCCTCCCCAGTCCGGCCGGGCGCGACGCGGACCCGCCCCATGCCCCCCCGTCGCGACCGGTGCGGGAAAGCCTGTGCACATCCCGCGCCCACCGTGTGGCAAAACACTCGTCCCCCGGCAGCCTGGGGACAACCCTCCCGAACCGGCATCGACTCTCCCCCCCGCCTCCCGGTTCTCCCCAGCCCCCTGTATTCGGAAACCAGGGTTGTCCCCCACTTCCCCACCCCTATTAATGTCTCCTTATCTCTAGACTGTCACCACCCAAGGAGTCCCCTCCGGTGAACAACTGGCCTTCCGGTACGAGCCCCCACTCGGCATTGCGATGCACGGTGTCCCCGTCCGCACTCAGCTCGTCGCTCAGCCTGGTCTCGCGCGCGGTGTCCCCTCGCTCCACACTGCCCGTGCTGAGCAACGTGCTGCTCGAGACCGAGGCCGAGGGGCTGCGGGTGACCGCCACCAACCTTGACCTCACCATCAGTGCCCTGGTGGCGGCCACGGTGCTGGAGGAGGGCCGGATCACCGTCCCCGCACGCCTCCTCTCGGAATACGTCGCCTCCCTCGATGACACCTCGTGCACCCTGGAGGTCGAGGAGCGCACCCAGATGCTGCGCATCACCTCCGGCGTGCAGAAGACCAATCTTCACGGCATCGACGCCGTCGAGTTCCCGCCTCTTCCCGCCCGAGAGACCGCTCCCGCGTTCGAGGTCGACGCGGCCGCCCTGCAGCAGGCCATCACTCAGACGGCGGTCGCCGCCTCCGGCGACGAGCAGACCCCCGTGCTCACCGGGGTGCTGCTCCACGTGGAGGGCTCTCAACTCACCCTCGTGGCGACGGACCGTCATCGCCTCGCCGTGAAGAAGCTCGACGCCGAGGTGCTCACCGAGGGAGTGGTGAGCGGGACGGTCATCGTCCCTGCCCGTCACCTCGGGGAGCTTGCCCGGGCCATCAATCCCACCCGGCCGAAGGTCGGCGTCGCCTTCAGTGACGCTCGCAACCAGGTCTTCTTCAGCCTGCGGGACATGGAGATCTCGTCCCGCCTCATCGAGGGCAACTACCCCAACTACACCCAGGTCATCCCGGCTCGATCGACCACGACCGTCGTGCTCTCCAAGGACCTTCTCCTGAAGAGCGCAAAGACCGCGGCGGTGCTGGCCCGGGACGCCTCCAATCCGGTCCGACTCCGAGCCGGAAAGGGGGAGCTCGAGCTCCTGGCACAGGCTGCCGAGGTGGGCGACCACGACGCCCCTCTGCCTGCGAAGGTGGACGGCGACGAGGTCCAGGTGGCCTTCAACGCCCGCTACCTGCTCGACGCGCTGCAGGCCATCGACGGGGAGGATGCCGAGCTGGCCCTCAATGGCCCGCTGCAGCCGGCCGTGGTCAGAGCCCAGGGACGGGACGACTACCTCTGCGTCATCATGCCCGTGCGAGTGCCCTAGCTCCGGCTAGCTCATGGCGGTGAAGCGCAGTCGCTTCACCTCATCGCCGCCCATCCGAGCGTTGAGCGCACGCACGATGGCGGGCATCTCCAGCTGGAGTTGCTGCGCCAGAGCACCATTGCGGGTGGCCACCAGCACCGTCCCGCGCTGCATCGAGAGGGCCTCGCACAGCGGCGCGACCACCGGTCCCACCACCTCGGCGAACGCGTCTCTCAGCTGGACCTCCCGGACCTCGCGCTGCACTCCCAGCCGGCGGAGCGCCGTGCCGAGCACCTCGGTGATGTGCAGCGGTCCGGGCTCGCGCTCGGGACGGCGGCCGGAGTCGGGCCTCCCGCTCATTCCGAGCGAACCGTGCCCTGGCGCACCCGGAAGCGGCGAGCCGGATGTGCACCAAACGGGTGGTCGTCGCTGCACGTCACCATCGTCTGAGGTGCCTCCCCGCTCGCGGAGAGCGCGGACAGGAGGTGCTCTCGCCGCCCGGCGTCGAGCTCACTGAGGACATCGTCGAGAAGCAGGATGGGCAGGCGCCCGGCCCGGGAACCGACCAGGCGGACCTCCGCGATCTTGGTCGCCAGCACGGCACTCCGCTGCTGACCCTGGGAGGCGGTGGACCGGGCAGGACGGTGATTGAGGACAAACTCGAGATCGTCTCGATGCGGTCCGACGACCGAGGTGCCGCGGGCGAGCTCCTCAGCGCGGGCGCGCGCCAGAGCACTGCCCAGCGTCGCCATCACCTGCTCGAGACCGTCGCGGGCCAGGCCGGACTGCGGGGCGTAGCGCAGCTCCAGCGAGTCGGTCGCCTCGCTGATCTCCGCCATCGCCGCCCCCGCCAGGGGGGCCAGCTCCGCCACCAGCTCGGTCCGCGCGACCTGGACCGCGGCCCCGTGGCGGACGAGGGCGTCATCGAAGGGACGGAGCTGATCGACGGGGCCGCCCCCGTCGTGCAGACGCCGAAGCAGGGCGTTGCGCTGCTCCAGAACCCTCCGGTAACGGATCAGCTCGTCCGCGGCGGCGTGGTCGAGCTGGGACACCAGCACGTCGAGGAGGCGGCGGCGGGCCTCCGGGCCGGCTTTCACCAGCTGCAGGTCGTCCGGCCAGAAGAGCACCACCGGCCAGCGGCCGAGGAGGTCCCGCGGGGCTATGGGATGGCCATCGCGCGTGGTGGTTCTCGAGATGCGTGGCGAGGATTCGCGGCCGGGGGGACCGGCCTCAGAGGCGTCGACGACACGCCGCAGCCGAAGGGCGAGGGTCTCGGAGAGACTCCTCCTGCCCAGCACGGCATCGACCGCCGCCTCGTCCGACCCCCACCGGAGCAGCTCCGCCGGGGTGCTGGTGCGGGGCGATCGAGTGAGGAGGAGGGTCGCAACCGCCTCCAGGAGGTTGGTCTTGCCCTGGGCGTTCTCTCCGGCGAAGACGTTGAGCCCGGGCCCGAGCGGCAGGTTCAGCTCCGGGTAGTTCCGGAAGTTGTAGAGGCGCAGATGGGTCAGGCCCCCCGCTTCCGCCGGGGGCGCTGGACCCGGCATGGTCACGACAGCCTCGCCGCCACGGAGCGCACCAGCTCGGCGACCTGTGCGGTCGCCTCCGGGCGGGCCAGCTGGGCGACGGCGGCGCGCATCGACTGCAGCGCCGGAGACCCCGCCGCGGCCAGCTCCGCCACCTCGTCGATCAGCTCGGCGTCGCCGGGCACGTAGCGTCCGGCACCCGTGTCGATCAGCCACTCCATGTTTCCGCGTTCCTGGCCGGGGAGGTACCAGGTGATGAGGAGAGGCAGGCCCGCGCAGAGCGCCTCGGCGATCGTCCCCGGCCCCGCCTTGGTCACCACGATGTCGGCGGCCGTCATCCACTCCGCCATGTTGGTCACGTATCCGTGGACGCTGACCGGGCGACCGGCACGGTCGCGGAGGCCGTCAAGCCCGTGGAGAGCGCGCTGGTTCCGCCCGCAGATCACCACCAGGGAGACGTCCAGGCCGCTGCCGGCCAGCAGCCGGGCGCGCCGTTCGATGTCGCCCGACCCGTCCGCTCCGCTGCAGACCAGCACGGTGAAGCGATCGGGGTCGAGGCCCAGCTGGAGGCGCCGTGCCCGACGGGACTCCGGGTCCGACGTATCGTCGGTGAAACCGGCGTCGACGGGAAGCCCCACCTGGATCAGCCGATCGGCCGGGACCCGGTTGCGGCGGCAGCGATCCAGCCCGCCCGGGGAGGGCACGATGACGAGGTCGACATCGGGCGACGCCCAGAAAGCGTGCACATCGACCAGATCGGTCACGGCGGTGACCAGGGGCACCCGCATGCCGAGACGGCGCCGCGCCCGAACCGCCGCGCGGTTGAGAAGGGGATGAAACGAGACCACCGCCGCCGGCTCCAGCCTCCTCATCAACCGCTCGATCGCCGGGTCCACAGAGCGCAGCACCAGCTCGGACGCCCTGACCATCGCGCGGGAGTTGGTCGCGTGGAACATCCCGCCCCAGAGCCACGGGGCGTGCTGGATGAGGGGGCCGTACAGGCCGGCGGTCCGGCCCAGCAGGCGCGGTGACGCGCTCGCAAAGGGGTCGACGATCTCGACATCAAACTCGCCCGGGTGAGCACGGCCGAGGTAGTGACTCACCGCCGTGGCCGCAGCCCTATGCCCCCCGCCGGTGTCCGCGATCAGGAAGAGGAGTGAGCGAGACATGGCCCCTGAGACTAGCAGGGTGCCAGAGGGCTCTCGGGGACGCCACGGCGGCAACCGCGTGCCATCTGAGGCCCGAGCACTCAGCCGCCGAAGCGGACGGAGAGCGCCTGGAGCCCTGGGTCGAGCGAGGTGAGGGGGAGTGGCCCGGAGCCGTCCGCGTTGGCGATCACGGCCTCGACCGCTCCGGACGGCATGGTGGTGATGTACGCGATCTGGCGACCGCTCGGCGCCACCGTGGCCGTATCGGGGTCGATATCCCCCAGGGATGTGGTGATCGCGGAGACGACCCCCGTGGCGATCTCGAAGCCTCCGAGCTGTGGCGCGCCTGGCGGGGCGTTCAACGCGACCACCAGGGTCGCCTCATCCGTGAATCCCACGGGGGCCAGCTCGGCGCCGACCCTGAGCGTGGGCCGCCCCCCCGAGGGATCGGCGACCCAGGTCGTCGGGAGTGGCGAGGATGGCGAGACCACCTCCATGGCCAGCTCCTCGCCCTGGGGGGCGGCCACCAGGTCGGAGGCGGTGCCGGTCAGTCCCGGGAGCTGGTACCGCGCGCTGATCGCCGGATCGGCCAGGTCGACGTGGGCCGGGCTGGTTGCGCTCGCGGTGACCGGTATGGCCAGGGTGTCGCCGTCCCCGGTCCACACCGGCGCGCCGCTCGGGGGAGGACCGGGCTGGAGGGCCGAGAGCGATCCGGATGCGGGATCGTAGAGCTGGACGGAGGAGTTGGCGGCGACGAAGGCAAGGGTGGATCCGTCGGGGGACCAGGCCGGCCAGGTGGCGCCGGTCAGGTCGAGCTGATCCTGACCCGACTCCAGGTTGATGATGCGGAGCAGGGGTGCCGCCCCCACCTCCGTCGTGCTGGTTTGGACGACGGCCAGCCACTGGCCGCCCGCCGAGATGGCGGCGTCGTCGATCACCGCGGCCGGCTGCCCCGCCCCGATGTCGCCGCACCCGTCGGGGTCGGCGCAGAGGGGGACCGAGTCCAGGACCTCCGCCGGGATCGGCAGTCCGATGGCCGGCGCGGTGAGCTGGGCCAGCACCACGTCGGTGGCGTCACCGAGGCTGGGTCCCGCCAGGACCAGGAGGTGGCCGGTCGCCGACAGCGGTCCGGTGGTGAAGTGGATGGTGATGGGAGCGGGGATGGGTTGCCCGAAAGCGTCGGTCGCCCGGCGGCTGACGGTGAGCGTGTAGGCCGTCGACGGGTCCAGGGGCCGATCCGGGAGCACCTCGAACTGGCCCAGGTCGAGGGGGTTGCGCACCACCCGGAGGCTGGTCGCGCCCGGGGCCAGAGAGACCGCCGCGGCCACCGAAGACGGCGACATCTCCCGGGAGAACGAGAGCACGATCGGGGAATCCCGAGGCGCGGTGTCGCCCTCTCCGGGGGTGGCCGAGTTCAGCACGGGCGCCGCCGAGCTGGTGAGGTTCCAGTCGTGATCGAGGGAGTTGACGTTGCCGCTCACCGAGGCGACCCCGGCCCGGAGCTCGAAGGTGTACTCGGTGTCGGGGGCGAAGAGGGCGCCGGGGTGGTGGAAGTCGAACCCCGACTCGCTCGACAGCCAGGTGATCCAGCAGGGGGCCCCGGGAGCGGCGGCGAACGCCGCCGCCACGTTGCAGCCCGGCAGCCCCTGGTGCGGCGGGAGCGTTTCGTAGACGCTGAGCCGGGCCGCAACACTCCTGTGGTTCACGGGCTGGTCGAAGACGACCTCGACCGTCGCGTTGGCGTCCAGCTGCGTGGAACCAGCGGGTGGGTTGAGCTGGACGATCTGCGGCGGGGCGCTGAAGCACCCGGTGAGGAGAACCGAGGGTGCGAGGATCGCGAGGCCGAGGGGCAGGGCACGGAGCCGGAGCGCGCGCCGGTGGGGGATCAATACGCCCGGGACAGTGCGTTCTCCACGTCGATCGGCACCACGGAGCCGGCACCGCTCTTCACCTCGATACGGGCCGCCTTGTCCGTCGCGATCTTGGCCACCCCGGTGGTCGCCGTGTTGAGCGCTGGGTTGGTCTGGGTGTATGCCCCGAGGACCTTCCCGCGGCTGAGCAGGATGATGCCGATGTCCGCAGCGCCGACCACGAGCACCGCTCCTTCGACCCCCTCCTCGTTCAGGTAGGCGATCAGCGCGTCGAAGTTGATGAACCGGCCGAGCAGGCCGGTGTAGAGCAGGGGGGCGGTGAGCAGCTGAGCCAGGGCCTCGACGGTCTCGCCGGCGAGGTCGATGACGTCCAGACCGCCGGTGCCGCCGTCCATGCTCCGGCGCATCGCCTGGAAGGCCGCCTCGCCCGAGCGGGCACCGGCGATGCTCGAGAGCGCCTCCAAGAGGTGTCCCTGGTGGAAGAGGAGGATCCCGGAGAAGTCGGGCGCGGTCAGACGGATGTAGCCGGTGTGCTGGTCGCCCCTCAGGGTCCGAAGCAGCTTGGGGAAGTCGACGAAGGCGCTCTTCAGGCCCTCGTACTGGGCGCGTCCCGAGGGCAGCGGATAGACGATGTCAAGGGGCTGAGCGGCCGGCGATCCGAGGGTTGGACCGGCTGCGGCGACGGGCGCCCGCGCCGGAACCGGGGTCGAGGCCGGGGCCGGGGCCGGGGCCCGTGCCGGTGCGGCAGGCCGCGCCGGAGCGCGCGCGGGGGCCGGTGTCGGTGCGGGAACGGGCGCCGCCGCCACCGGTGCCGGCGCAGGCGCGGGAGCCGGAGCCGGAGCCGGAGCCGGAGCAGGAGCCGGAGTGGGCGAGGGCGTGGGCGGCGGTTCCGCGCGGTACTGGGCTCGAGCCGGGGCCGGCGGCTCCGACCGGTAGCTCTCCCGGGCCGGAGCCGGTCGCTGCTCGGGTGCCTGGTACTGGGCGGGGGCGGCGTACACCGGCTCAGGGGCGGCGGGCGTGGCTCCGGCGGCACCCCAGGGGGAGTAGCCGGCGGCGGCCTGGGCCTCGTCTCCCGCCAACTCCTGTTCCGGCGCCGTCCACCCTGCGTCCGCGTACCCCCCGCCGGCCTGCTCCGAGTAGCCGGCGTCCTGGTATGCCTGCGAGTCGTCGTAACCGGGCGCGCCGCTCCATGCCGCCTGCTCCGCCGGTGCCCGCCGATCGGCCTCGGCGATCAGCTCCGCCGGAGACGCCTTGATCGTCTCCTCGGGCGGGAGCTTGGCACGGGGGTCGAATCGGAAGCTTCCGTCCTGCCAGCTCAGAGCCTGGAGGACGACGTCCTCGCCCTGGCCGGTCGGGCTGGCCGCGTGGAAGAGATGGCCGAAAAGGAAGTACAACGAGGCGGTGTCACTCTGGCTCTCCAGGGCGAGGGCGCCCGTTGCACGCTCTGTCTGCATGGTCTGGAGCAGGGATGCCAGGCTCGATTCCTGCAGCGTGCCCTGAGTCTGCACAGGCCCTTCTCCGTGTGGGGATAGATGTGCCGCAAGGGCGGACTGAAAACCTGAGATCGGCCGTATAGTAACAACCCCGCGCCCGATGCGCCGCTGAATTCGCAAGGAACGGTGGTCGCGCACCGCGGACGGACGGCACGGAGGGCCTCCCTCAAACCGTCTAGACTGACGGCGTGGGCACATCTCCGATCCCGGTCCCCCGAGAGGCGGGGGTTGGCTGAGCCGCCTGCCTCGGAGCCGGTGGAGCATCCCGCCCAGGAGCGGTCCGCCTTCCCCTCCTACGAGGAGCTGTCCGCCGATCTGATCGAGGCCATCGACCAAGCCGGCCTCTTCATCGAGGACGTGCGGCACCATCTGGAGCCGTCGGTCGGGGAGCGCCGCTTCGAGTGCACGGTGCGGCTCTCCTCCGGAGATCCCCCGTCGCGCTACCACGTGCACCTCAGCTTCATCTGGGACGCGCTGCTCACCTACGTGGCCGCCTACGGCGCCGGCGCCGACTGCGACCTCTACCACGACGATGACGAATCGGAGGACTGCCCCCACCACCTGCTCCCCCCCCAGCCATTCGTCGAGCTGGAGGCGGAGTTCGTCCTGGGCGACGGGGGCTACGAGCTCCACGACGTCGCCGAGGTCTCCGCCTGGGTGGACACCGTTCAGGAGCTTCTGGCCAAGGCATTCCGCGACGAGGACCGTCCCTCCGTCCATGTCGGGATCGCCTCGCTCGGGTCGACGACCCTGGTCGAGAAGTTCACCGCCGAGCACTCCT
The DNA here is from genome assembly GCA_050015875.1 of Candidatus Dormibacteria bacterium. Lineage (GTDB taxonomy): Bacteria > Chloroflexota > Dormibacteria > Aeolococcales > Aeolococcaceae > Changshengia. The sequence continues at coordinate 12,977 of JBEKAP010000025.1, forward strand.
GGCTCCTCGACTTCGAGCGGCCGCCCGATTTCGAGAGCATCGCCCACCAGGTGCAGAGCGCCCTCCGGCTCATCCCTCAGCTCGCCGACCGACTCCCCATCTGACCGCCAAGTGTCTCAGCCTCCGGGCAGGCCGGCCTCCAGCTCACCGTCGATCTCGGCGATGAGCCGGTGCCAGAAGCTGCGGTCGGCCAGCCCCGGATGGGGGACCGTGGGAGAGCCGGCGCTCACGACCTCGCCATGGCGGCCGAGGAGGATGAGATCGGCGTCGGCCCGCCTCGGCCCCCAGCGGTAGGTGGGGCGCCGGCCGCAGCCCACCTCCGCCTCCCGGCACGCCTCCAGCCAGCGCTCGGCCGGCCAGGGCTGCGGGCTGCGGGCGAGGAGCACCTGGTTGTGAAAGTCGCCCTGCGCGACCACCCCGACCGGGAGGGTGAGGACCTCAGTGGACGCGCCCTCGATGCGGATGCCGGCGGCGAGCAGGCCGTCCCTCAGGCAGGCGAGCGCCCGCCCGCGGTGGCCGACGCTGCACCCCAGCCCGATCCAGGCCCACTCCGACGCCGCCGAGCCGCCCCTCACCCCGTGCGGCCGGGGGCCGGAGCCGACCTCACCGCCTCCGGGATCCCGCGCAGCACCGCGTCCGCGGTCAGGAGGCCGCGCCGGATCGGGGCGACGTCGTGCACGCGCACGATCTCCGCGCCCGCCGCCACGGCGAGGACGCAGAGGGCCAGCGTCCCCTCCAGGCGCAGCTCCGGCGGGGCACCGCCCAGCACCAGACCGATGGTCGACTTCCTCGAGGCCCCGAGGAGAAGCGGGCAGCCGATGCCGCCCAGCTCCCCCAGGCGCTGGACCAGCTCCAGGTTCTGCCCCGGGGTCTTGCCGAAGCCGAAGCCCGGGTCGACGGCCAGCCTGTCGGCGGCGATGCCGTGGCGCGCCGCGATCAGGAGGGACTCCCGAAGACCGCGGCCGACGTCCGCGAGCAGGTCGCCCTCCGAGGGACCCACTCGGTTGTGCATCGCCACCAGCGCGACGTCGGGTGCGGCGGCGACGACCGCGGCCATCTCGGCGTCCGCGCGCAGCCCCCAGATGTCGTTGACCATGCCGGCCCCGGCAGCGATCGCCGCCCTGGCGACCTCGGCCTTGCGGGTGTCTACCGAGACCGGCACCGGCAGCCGCCCCGCCAGGGCCTCGAGAACCGGCATCACCCGCCGCAGCTCCGTGGCGGCGTCCACCCGAGCGGAGCCGGGTCGTGTGGACTCGCCACCCAGATCGATCAGGTCGGCGCCCTCCGCGACCAGCCGCTCGGCGAGCGCGACCGCCGCCGCCACGTCGCCCGCGAGGCCGTCGCCCGAGAAGGAGTCGGGAGTCGCGTTGACGACCCCCATGATCAGGGTCCGAGGCCCGACGTCGAGGAGGTGCCCTCCGCAGCGCAGCGGTGGCCGTGGACGGCGTGGGGTCATCGCCGCCGCCAGCGCGCCGCCCAGATCCTCGAGGGGCGGGACCTCGCCCATCAGTCGCGCCGCCACGCCGGTGAGGGAGGCGGTCGGGCCGGCCAGCACGGCGCACCGGGCGCCGGGGCCGGCGACCATGCGAGCGCCCGCTGCCCGGGCTGCGCGGTCCAGGCCCGGGGCCTGCTCCGGGGCCAGGCCTTCGAGGGCGACCGCCTCACCCCAGCCGTCGGTGGCATCGGCACCGGCCCCCAGCTCCAGGACGGCGCGGCGCAGCGGGAGCGGGATGCCGGCCGTGAGCGGGCGGATGTTGTAGCGGAGCGCAGCCTCCGCGGCGGCGATTCCGGAGGTCACCGTCCTCCCGAGCCTCCGGCCCGCGCCGCCGCGCCCGGGACACCGCGCACGGGGGGGCCCGTCGACGTCGCCGTGCCATCGTCCACGGCAGCCCGCAGGGCGTCGAGAACGGCGTCCACCGGAGGGTGGTCGCCTGCGCTCCCGCTCAGGTAGGCGTAGACGACCCGGTCGCCCGGCAGCACGACGTGGACGCCACCCTGCTGATCCGGGATCCCCCGGACCCCGCCCTGGCGGTGACCATGCCGGAACGCCCTCAGCGCCGCGGCCAGGCTGGAGGGCCCGATGGTCGAGCGCCAGCCGCGGCGGGCGCCGATCGCCCGATAGCTGTCGAGCCCGGGGTCGGTCAGCACCCGGCAATCCCGGCAGTGACCGGCCTCGAACTCGCGGGCCGAGCTCAGATCCCCGTTGCCGACGAAGACCAGGCGAGCACCGAGCGTCTCGACCTCCTCCCGACGCGCGCGGAAGGCCGCCGCCTGCTCCCGGCAGAGGAGGCAGCCGAAATGGCGCAGCCACACCACCACGGCGGGGCGCTCGCGCCACTCGTCGCCGAGGCGCACCACCTCTCCGCTCGTGGCGACGACCCGGCACCCGGCCAGGTCGCTCGGGCTCGACATGAGCCGAGTCTATGCCCGGGCCGGTCCGTCACAAGAAGGGCGCCGCGCCCACGAACCTCACCGGCGCCCCCGAGTCGGGGTCCCGCGGACCAGCCGCGCACAACGAAGTCGGCCTCTGGCTTGTGCGCCGCGCACATGTCTGGATCGCACAGGCACCCGGTAGCCTCGAGAGGAACGGTTAAGCGTCCGGACCGGACGGCACGGGAGGTCCCTCGCTCGCATGCTGCTGGCACAACTTGTACCGGATCCAAGCTGGCTGAACTCAGGCGACAACGCCTGGCAGCTGACCTCCGCGACCCTGGTGGGACTGATGAGCGTCCCGGGGCTGGCGATCCTCTACGCGGGGATCATGAAGCGGAAGTGGGCCGTGAACTCGGCCATGATGGTGCTCTACGCGTTCGCGATGACCCTC
>JBEKAP010000026.1:0-15617 GCA_050015875.1 Candidatus Dormibacteria bacterium
TCGGCGGTCAGGCGGCCGGGCTGGTCAGCCAGCGGAACTCGCTGCTCGGCCAGATCGCCTCGGTGCGGGCCCAGCAGCAGGCTGCCGAGGAGGCCGCCGCCGCTGCAGCCGCCGAGGCCGCGGCCGCGGCCGCGGCCGCCCAGGGCTCGGGTGGTTCCGGGATGTGCGGGGGGGTGCTCTGCCCCTTCGCCTTCGGGACCATCCCGGATTCCTTCCCCTGGGGCCAGTGCACCTGGTACGTCGCCTCGCTCCGCGAGGTCCCCTGGGGCGGCAACGCCGACTCGTGGCTCGGCAACGCAGCCGCGATGGGCTACGACACCGGTTCGACGCCCAAGGCGGGGGCCATCGTGGTCTGGGGCTCGGGCAACGGTTACAGCTACTACGGCCACGTCGCCTACGTGGTGGCCGTGGTCAGTCCCACGGATTTCTACGTCGACGAGGCCAACTTCGCCGAGATCCCCGGTCAGATCGACTCCCGCGAGGTGACCACCCTGAACGACGTCGAGGGCTTCATCTACTGAGGCGGACGTGGCCAGGAGTGAGGGCCGCCGGCGCTCGCCCCGAAACGGACGATCCCTCAGCACCACGCACTCAGGGGCGATGAAGACTGGGTAGGGGAGGCACCTGCATCTCTCAGGGGTTAAGGACAGCGACGTCCTTAACGGGGTGGAAGGGTGGACGTCCTCCCCTGGACTGCGGCCAGAGGCCTCCCGGACCGTCGGCAAGGGCGGCCGTGCGACTGAATTGACGCTCTTGGCGCGGCCTGGCAGGCGAGCGGGGCCGCCAGCTTGCGGGTGCGCGCGACGCCGCTGATTGCGAAGGCCTTCTCGCGGTGACGGGCTACCCCGGCGGTCGATGACCTTCGGCTCTGGAGGTTAGCTCACACTAAGGCGACAGTGTGAGTGGGCGCTAGAACGCTGCTGCCACCCCTCCGGGGCCGTGCGCGGCAGAGGGAGACCTCCGACCCGTGACTCCACACCGCCGCGTCACCGTCCCCGGGGCTCCGGCCGCGGTGGGCTGGGCACGCACCGCAGCGCCGTGAACGTCCGGGCCTTCGGGCTGAGGACCGGCGTACTCCCGGCATCCCCTGAGCTGGCGGACATCGGCCGTGGAGAGGGGGGTGCCCAGCGTCCCTCCCGCCGCCTGCGCCGGCGCTGGATGTGGCTGGCGGTGGCGGTCGGCCCTGGCCTGATGGTGATGCTCGCCGACACCGACGCCGGCAGCGTGGTGACCGCCGCCCAGTCCGGGGCCCGCTTCGGCTACCGGCTCCTTCCCCTCGAGGTCCTGCTCATCCCGGTCCTGTACCTGGTCATGGAGCTGACCGTCCGGTTGGGGCTCACCACCGGCAAGGGCCACGCCGAGCTGATCAAGGCGCGCTTCGGACGTGGATGGGCGGTGTTCTCGGTGAGCGTCCTGCTGGTGACCAGCGTGGGAGCGCTGGTCACCGAGTTTGCCGGCATCGCCGGGGTCGGCACCATCGTCGGCCTCCCGCCGCAGCTGATCGTCCCGGGGGCCGCCGTGCTGCTGCTGCTCGTCGTCGTGTCCGGGAGCTACCGTCGGGTGGAGCTCATCGGAATCGGCCTCGGTCTCTTCGAGCTGGCCTTCCTGGTGGCCGCCGTCCGCGCCCACCCGGACCCGGCCTCACTGGCCGGCAGCCTCGGGATGGGGCAGCCACTCGGCAACTCGGCCTACCTCGCCCTGGTGGCGGCCAACGTCGGGGCGGTCGTCATGCCCTGGATGATCTTCTACCAGCAGGCCGCGATCCTGGACAAGGGGATCGCCGTCTCCGACCTCCGCTTCGCGCGGATCAACACCGCCATCGGTGCGGGCGTCACCCAGGTGATCATGATCGCAGTCCTGGTGGCGACCGGGGCGAGCCTCTTCCACCGGCACGCCGGCTCCCTCGACACCGTCGCCCAGATCTCCACCGCGCTGACCTCGTCGCTCGGGGCCGCGGGTGGCCGTCTCGCCTTCTCGATGGGGGTGGCCGGCGCGGCCCTGGTCGCGGCCCTGGTCGTCTCGCTCGGAGCCGCCTGGGCCTTCGCGGAGGTCGCCGGGAAACCCCGCAGCCTCAATCGGAGGTTCCGCCAGGAGCCCCTCTTCTACGGCGTCTTCACGGGCGCCGTCGGCCTCTCCGCGGTGCTGGTGCTGACCAGCGGTTCGCTGGTGGGTTTGGCGATCGCGGTCGAGGTCCTCAATGCGCTGCTGCTCCCCATCGTCCTGATCTTCCTGATCGTCCTGGCCTGGACCACCCTGCCCGCCCCCTACCGGCTGCGCCTCTGGGAGAAGGGCGTCCTGCTGGTCGTGACCGCCGCGGTGATCGGCATGGGCGCTACGCTCGCCATCACCTCGCTCTGAGGGCCGACCGGCCCTTCGGGCGATGCAATGGAGCCGATTGCAGGCCGGTCGCGCCCAACGCCCATCCCTCGAGGAGTCAGCGACGGCTCTACGACGGTACCTGCTGGCGCAGAAACACTTGGCTGGGGAGGTAGGATTCGAACCTACGATTTGCTGATCCAGAGTCAGCTGCCTTACCACTTGGCCACTCCCCAGCGGCGCAGGCGAGTCTAACCGTACCGGTGGGTCCCACTGCCCCGGGCCGCGAGCACCGTTGCGGGAGTGGCGCTCCGCCCCGCCCACCGGTCACATCCGCGCCACGCCGGATCGCGCAGGGTCGAATCCACCGGGGCAAAGGTGATGGAAGTTTGACGGCTTCATGGTGCGCTCGCCATGAGGCTGGGCGCGTGCCAACCTTCGCGCTACCTGCGGATGACGCGCAGGGCCGCATGGCTGGGACCCGCGAGGAGGTTGGGGTGAGCACGAGCACCTGGGGCCAGGTCCCGGTGGGGGTTGCAGCCACTCAGGACCGTTGGGTGGCCGTCGGACGGTCGCGCGACCAGCAGTCCCGGGCAGCCGGAAGAGAGGCCGCCCGCCAGGCGCTGGTCCACACGGACGCGGCCCTGATGCTTGTCTTCTGCTCGCCCGCGCACGACCTCGCCGAGCTGCTCGCCGGCGTTCGCGACGAGAGCGGCGAGCTGCCGCTGATCGGGTCGACCACGGCCGGTGAGATCGCACTCGAGGGACCGTCGGACGGCGGTGTGGTGGTCATGGCCCTGGGCGGCCCCGGCTTCGCCGTGGCGACCGCCGCAGCCACGGGCATCAGCCCCCGACTGCGGCAGGCGGGTGCTGAGGTCGCCACCTGCGTCGACGCCGTCGTCGCCAAGCCCCACCGCGTCCTGCTGCTGCTCACCGACGGCCTGGCCGGCGATCACCAGGAGATCCTGAGGGGTGCCTACAGCGTCGCCGGCGCTGCCGTCCCCCTGGTCGGAGGGACCGCCGCCGATGACATGAGGATGAGCCGCACCCACCAATTCCACGGAGCCGACGTCCTCGACAACGCGGTCGTGGCGGCCGCGCTCGGCTCGGATGCCCCGATGGGCATCGGGGTGCGCCACAGCTGGCGGCCCTTCGGCGAGCCCATGCTGGTCACGGGCAGCTCGGGAAGCTGGATCACGAGCCTCGACGACGAACCCGCCCTCGACGTCTACCTGCGCCGCCTCGAGGCTCCCGCCGAATGCTTCCGGGATCAGGCGGCCTTCACCTCCTTCGCCATGACCCATCCGCTCGGGCTGAGCCGGCGGAGCGGTGAGCGCCTCCGCTGCGTCTTCAGGGTCGACTACGAGAACCGGGCGATCTCCTGCAATGCGCAGGTCCCGAGCGGCGCGGTCACCTGGTTCATGGAGTGCAGCCCGGCGTCGGTGCTGGAATCCACGGATCATGTCTGCGCCGAGGCCATCCGTGGCCTGGACGCCAACCCGCCCATCGGGCTGCTCGTCTTCGACTGCGTCGGCCGGAGGGGTGTCCTCGGTTCCGAGGGCACCGTCGCCGAGGTCGAACGGATGGCGGAGCACGCCTCGGGCGCGCCGCTCGCCGGCTTCTTCAGCTACGGCGAGATCGCGCGGGTCCGAGGCGGCAACGGTTTCCACAACCAGACCCTCGTGGCCCTGGCACTCGCCTGAATCCAGGATCGGTCGAATCGCATGGATCGGACAGTCGTCGGGCGAAGGGGCGCCGCTGACCAGCGCGCCAGCTGGTGGGCCACCCATCAGCTCGTCGAGTACGTCTCGACCCTGGTGCACTCGCCGGACGAGGCCACCGCGGTCCGGATCGGGCTGGAGAACGCCGCCGAGACCCTGGAGGCTGAGATCGCGGTCCTGATTCGCGACGAGCGGGCCGTCCTCGTCGTCGGACTGCCCGGACCGGCGCCCGCCGAGCTGCTCGCCGTGGCCGGCCGGACCCGGTCCCGGGGGATCGTGCTTCCCGGTCTCGGACGCTGCACCGCCGTCTCCGTCCCCCTCGGCCCCCGGACGGCCAGCTATTTGCTGCTGGCGCGCCTCGGTGACCAGCGCTTCCTCCCCGAGGAGATCAACCTCCTTCGCGGGATGGCAGCGGCCCTCCGGATGAGCCAGGAGACGATGCAACTGCTCGAGGCCGAGCGCGGGGCCCGTGCCATGAGCGAGAGGCGGGCCGCTGAGAATGCCGCCCTGGCCGCCTCGCTCCAGGAGCGCCAGCTGCTCCTCGAACGGCTCTCCCGGATCCAGCGATCGATCTCCCACCGCGCCCCCCTGCCCGAGGTGCTCCACGCGGTCACGGTGGGGGCCGCCGAGCTGCTCGGCGACAGTGTCGCCGCCCTCCGGATCATCGACCCCGGCGATCCCCTCTCGACCGTTCTGATGTCGTCGGTGGGGTTCGCCGAGAGCGTCCGTATCAGCGCCCATCGGCTCCCGCTCGGCGCGGGCTTCATCGGCCGGGCGATCTCCGACAACCAGGTGGTCGTGGCCGACTCCCGCGCCGGGACGGCCGATGAGGTGACCTGGCTGGCACGGCTCGGGCTGGCCAGCGCCATGGTCGCTCCGGTGCACGAGCAGGGCCGGCCGGTCGGAGCCCTCATGGTCGGCTCGTGCAGCCCGGACCGGCGCTACCGCCAGGTGGAGCGCGAGGCCCTGGAGGCCTTCGCCCAGCACGCCAGCCTGGCCCTCACCGACGCCCACACCGTGGAGGCGATGGAGCTGGCCTACCTGGACGGGCTCACCGGACTGGCGAGCCGCGCGCTCTTCGTGCAGAGGCTCGAGCATGCGGCCGTCTCCAACCGCCGCCATGGCTGCCGATTCGCCCTCCTGTACTTCGACGTCGACAGCTTCAAGGTGATCAACGACAGCCTTGGTCACTCGGCCGGGGATGAGCTGCTGGTGCAGATCGGCAACCGGATCCGCGCCTGCCTGCGGCGCGGTGACTTCGCCGGGCGCCTGGGGGGTGACGAGTTCGCCATCCTCATGGAGAACGCGCGGCGGCCGGCCGACGCCATCGGGCTGGCTCGGCGCCTGCTCGCGGCGCTCGAGGCCCCCTTCCTGCTGGAGGGAAAGCGGGTGGTCGCGAGCGCCAGCATCGGCGTGGCCATCTCCGGCGCCGTCAACCAGGGCGCGAGCGACCTTCTGCGCAACGCCGACGTGGCCATGTATCGGGCCAAGGCCGCCGGCAAGAACCGCTTCGTGCTCTTCGAGCCGCAGATGTATGCGGCGGCGCTCGCCCGCATGGAGCTCGAATCCGATCTCCTTCACTCCCTCGAAGCGTCCGAGCTGCGAGTGCAGTTCCAGCCCATCACCGACATGGAGACCCGCCGGATCAGGGGTTTCGAGGCCCTGGTGCGCTGGCACCACCCCACGCGCGGCCTGATCTCGCCACTCGACTTCATCCCGGTCGCCGAGGAGACCGGGATCATCTACGAGGTGGAGCGCTGGGTGCGGCGCGAGGCGCTCGCCGGCCTGCGCACCGTCCTGGACCAGCTTCCCGGCCGTTCGCGGCTGACCGTGAGCGTCAACCTCTCTCCCTTCTCGATCCACGGGCGCGACCTCGTCAACGACGTCCGGGACGCGCTGGACTGCGCCGGCATCCCTCCCGAGCTGCTCACGATGGAGGTCACCGAGTCGGCCCTGCTGCGGGACAACGAGAGCACCGTCAGCACCCTGAACATGCTCAAGGAGATGGGTGTCCGCCTCGCCATCGACGACTTCGGGGCCGGCTACTCGTCGCTCACCTACCTGACCATGTGCGACTTCGACGTGCTCAAGGTGGACCGGGCCTTCATCAACAACATGGTCGGGGTCGGGGAGACGGCCCCCATCGCCCGCGCCATCCTGGCCATGGCCAGGATCCTTGATCTCGAGGTCATCGCCGAGGGCGTCGAGACCGTCCACCAGGTCGCCCGGCTTCGGGAGATGGGCTGCCGGCTGGCTCAGGGCAACTACTACTCGCCTCCCGTCGACCTCGACGACCTCGCCGCGCTGCTCCACCGCGAGTACGCGGGTGACGAGCGCGGGGTGATCGTCAAGCTGCCCCGGGCGGGTGCGGACCGCCTGGCACCCGGGGGCGCCCAGGTCTGGTAGGGAGACCCCCACTCTGGGGCGTGGGAGGCGATCGGCGCCTTGGCGATTCGTCGCAGCTGCCTATACTGAGGCCGTGGATCTGGTTCAGCTGCTCCGCTCACAGGCACGGCGGTACCGCTGCGTCCAATGCGGCGAGAGCATGGCCGAGTGCGGGATCAATGTCCTTGCCCAGCAGGACAACCGGGCGCTGGTCCGGGTCACCTGCCGGTCGTGCAACGACGAGAACCTGCTCCAGATCATCTTCCAGACCGAGGGTGAAAGTGAGAGCGCGGTGGCCGAGACGGGCGTGGACGAGGGCGGAGAGCGGGTGGCCGCCCCCATCTCGAGCGATGAGATGCTCGAGCTCCACGAGCTCCTCGCCGGCCATGCGGGGCCACTCACGGAGCTCCTGGCCCGCCGCTGACCGCACCCGGCTCCGGACGCCGATGTCCTCCCCCGCCGCCGGGTCGGCGTCTTCGGGCCCGGCCCTCCGTCGTCACGCGCGCCAGCGCCCCTCCTCCTCCTCGGGCCACCCCTTTCTCGGCATCCACGCCCGGACCGGCCCCGCGGCGGGCCTGCGGCGCTCCCCGGGCCGGGGCGCCGTGCCGGACTGTTGGCAGGCCGTCACGCAAACCTCACCCCGCCTTTACTCCAGCGGGTGCTACATCTGAGGCCGAACCGGAATGCCACGCCGGCCGGGCGTGGGCGGGCTGGAGGCTGTCATGGTCGACCTCGGAGCAGCGATCCGCCGGATGCTGGACCGGTTCCTCGTCCGGGTCGTCGCGGGAGTCGTGACCGCCGGAATCGTCGTGATCGCGCTGTTCGTGGTGGTGCTCGGAGCCGTCACCTCCGGCAGCGGCTGGACCCCCGCCCTCGCCAGCCAGGTGCACACCGCGGCGCTCCTGGTGGGTGTCGTCGGGGTGGTCCTGCTCGGTGCCACCGCCTTTCTCGTCGCGTACCGGGAGACCCCGCATCTCTCCGAGCTCGGCCGGCTCGCCCGGCGGGTCGCCGCGGGCGACGTCGCGGCCCGGGTCGACCCCGGGGGTGCCTCCGAGGTCAAGGAGTTGGGGCACGCCTTCAACCTCATGGTCGAGCGGCTGGGAGGGATGGTCGAGCGGGTCAGGGAGGTGAGCGGCGAGCTCGCCGGTTCGGCCTCCCGCCTCTCTGAGGCGTCCACCCCGCTGGTGTCGACCACCGCCCAGCAGACCTCGGCCGCGGTCGAGACCTCGGCGAGCATGGAGGAGCTGGCGCGGACGTCGGCGCACATCGCCGACACGGTGGAGCGCGTTGCCACCCAGGCCGCCGAGACCCGGGACAACCTCGACCGCGCCCACGAGCGCATCCTCACCTCGGGACAGCGCACCGTCGCCCTCACCGACCGGGTCCGTGACATCAGCAGGATCCTCGGCCTCATCAACGACATCGCCGACCAGACCAACCTCCTCGCCCTCAATGCCGCCATCGAAGCGGCGCGCGCGGGTGAGGCCGGCCGCGGTTTCGCGGTCGTTGCGGACGAGGTGAGGCGGCTCGCCGATCGCTCCAAGGCGCTGGCCGCGGACATCTCGACGATCACCGAGAACGCCGAGTCGGAGACGAGCGCGACCGTCATCGCCATGGAGGAGGGCGCCGCCCAGCTCCAGATCGGCCTGGGCCTGATGGAGCAGGTGGCCGAGGCCAGCTCCAACGTCCGGCTCGCCACTCAGCAGCAGCGCTCGGCGTCGGAGCAGGTGGTGGAGGCGATGGAGCAGGTCAGCGTCGCCAGCCGCCAGGTGTCCGCCACCGCGCAGCAGATCGCCATCGCCGCCAGCGGGCAGGCGGAGATGGCCGGGGACCTCAAGATCGTCGCCTCCGGCAACCCGGGGCAGTCCGCCCCGGAGCCGCCGCCGCTGCCGGGCGATGCCCCTGACGGGGCCGGCGCCGACCCGCGTTTCGCCGGCATGGCCGCGGAGTGATCGCCCTCTCCTGAGCGCTCTCCCGCTGGGGGATCCGCCTTCCCGCCGCTCGCTCAGGCCTGGTCGGCCGGCTCGCCGACCGTCAGGGCGGCCGCGTGCCGCGGTGGCAGCGACCGGCGGATGCGGAGCCGGAAGAGCAGCAGCTCCTTGATGGCGCGCGCGATCGCACGGGGCCGGGCCCCCGAGCGCCGCCCGGCGACCCGAGGGTGGTGGGGAACGGCGGCCTGGGCTATCCGCCAGCCGGCGTACCTCGCCTTGTAGTACAGCTCCGCATTGATCAGGGCGCTCCGGGCCTCGAGCGTGAGCGAATCGAGGACCTCACGCCGCATCAGCTTCAGAGCGCAGTCGACGTCCCGGTAGGGGAGGCGGTAGAGGATCGCGACCAGGGTGTTGAAGACCCAGCTCACCACCTCACGGGCTCGGGCGTCGCGCCGCTCCTCCCGCCACCCGGCGGCGAGGTCGGCCCGTTCGAGGAGTGGGACGAGCAGGGCCAGGTCGGAGATCTCGAATTGCCCGTCGGCATCCGTGAAGGCGACGAAGTCGCCGCGGGCAGCCCGGAGGCCATCACCGACCGTCTTGCCGTAGCCGCTCTTCTGCTCGTGACGGAGCACCCGCAGCGACACCCCCAGCTTCGCGGCGAGGTCGGTGGCCAGCTCGCCACTCCCGTCGGTGCTCCCGTCGTCGACGATGACGAGGTCGAACCGGCTGGCGATCTCCGGCAGGACCAGGGCGGCGTGGGGCAGCAGCCAGCTGAGATTCTCGGCCTCGTTGTGGACCGGGAGCACCAGGCTCAGGCTGCTGAGCCTCGGACGCACCGCCTCCCCGGAGGCGCCGGTCCTCCCGTTAGCCACCGATGCCGGCGAGGGCGGTCATGGCCGGTGCCCGGCCCCCCGCATAGACGGGGCCACCCTTGCGCCAGTCGATGGTCGCCTCGATCGTGTTGCGCCTGACCCGGGAGACGTTGGTCTCGACGGTCTGGATCACGTTCTCGATCAGGCTGTCGCTCAACCCGTGTGGCTTGAGACCGAGGTCCAGGAGGTGCTGGTGCTTCGCGTTGTAGTAGTGCTCCTCCTTCTCCCGGCGAGGGTTGGTGACATGGGAGATGGTGGTGGGGAGGCCGTGGGCGGCGCGGGCGTGCTCCACCTTCTCGGCCAGCCCGAGCACCGAGAACTGCTCGGTGAACTGGTTGTAGACGCGGTACTCGCCGGCGGCCGGCGCGTTGAGGGCAGCCAGCTCGATGCAGCGGACGGTGTCGCGGATGTCCAGGAAGCCGCGGGTCTGCCCGCCCTTGCCGTAGACCGTGAGGGGCTCGCCGACCGCCGCCTGGACGCAGTAGCGGTTGAGCACGGTTCCCCAGATGCCGTCGTAGTCGAACCGGGTGATGAGCTCCGGGTGGAGCGCCGTCTCCTCCGTGGTGGTCCCGTAGACCACACCCTGGTTGAGGTCGGTGGCTCGCAGGTCCCAGATCCGGCAGGCGAAGTCGAGGTTGTGGCTGTCGTGGACCTTGGAGAGGTGGTAGAGCGACCCCGGCTGCTTGGGATAGAGCATCCGGTCGTGGCGACCGTTGTGGTCGATCTCGATGAACCCCTCCTCGATGTCGATGTTCGGAGTCCCGTACTCGCCCATCGTCCCGAGCTTGATCAGATGGCAGTCGGGGGCGTGGTCGCGCAGGGAGAGGAGGACGTTGAGGGTGCCCACCACGTTGTTGACCTGCGTCTCCACGCCGTGGCGGGGGCTGATCATCGAGTAGGGGGCCGAGCGCTGCTCGGCGAAATGGACGATGGCGTCGGGCTGAGTGGTGCGGACCAGCTCGTCGACGGCGGCGGCGTCGCAGAGGTCTATCCGGTGCCAGTCGATCCGGTGGCCGCTCTCGGCCTGCCAGCGAGCCAGCCGCGCGTCGATCGGGGCGATCGGGGTGAGGCTGTCCGTGCCGCACTCCTCGTCCCAGCGCCGGCGCACCAGGCTGTCGACCGCGATGACGTCATGGCCGCGTGCAGACAGGTGAAGGGCGGTCGGCCACCCGAGGTAGCCGTCGGCCCCGAGGACCGCGATGCGCATTGATGTCTCCCCTAGGGGGCCGGGGGAATCCCGGCCGGCGTTGTCCGTGCGGGCTGGCTGGCGAAGTGCTCGTGGGTCAGGGCGAGACCCTCGGGAAGGGAAGTTTGAGCCTTCCACCCGAGCGAGCGCTCCGCACGCCCCGGGTCGATGCAGGCCCGGGCGACCTCGCCGGGCTTGGCCGGTTGGAAGTCGGGGGTGACATCAGATCCCGAGGCGCCGATCAGCCCGGCGACCACCTCGCGGACGCTCGTCTCCCTCCCGGTGCCCACGTTCAGGGGTCCGCTGATCGAGCTGAGGAGGGCCGCCCGGGTGGCGGCGGCCACGTCCGCGACGTAGACGAAGTCCCGGGTCTGGGAGCCGTCGCCGTAGATCACCGGGCGCTCTCCCCGAACCAGGCGGGTCGACGAGATGGCCACCACCCCGGCCTCGCCGGTACCGTCCTGGCGCGGCCCGTAGACGTTGCCGAACCTGAGCGCCACGGTGCGCACCCCGCGCTGCCGGTAGGTCCAGAGGTAGGTCTCCTCGCAGAGCTTCTCCGCCCCGTAGGCGGATCGCGGCGCCGGGGTCAGCTCCTCGGAAGCCGGCAGCCGCTCCGCGTCGCCGTAGACAGCCCCTCCCGACGAGGCGATGAGGAGCGCCTCGCAGCCCGCTCGCACCGCGGCGTCGAAGCAGCCCACGGAGCTGGCGAGGACCTGGCGGACATGGTCCCCGGGGTCCCGCAGGGCTCGGTTCACCCCGCCCTTGGCGGCCAGATGGACGAGTGCATGGGGCCGGAAACGGCCCAGCGCCTCCGCTGCCGCGGGGCTTCCGGCATCCACCGTGAGGAGCTCGACCGAGGCGGGAAGGGCGACCCCGCAGGGGTGGGTGAGATCGTCGATGACCAGCACCGACAGGTCGGCGGCGAGCAGCTCGACCAGGTGGCTGCCGATGAAGCCGGCACCCCCGACCACGACCACCCGGCGAAGACGCGAGGCGGCCCGCGCCCCGCCAGCCGCGACCGCGGCCTCCTCGGGGCTCACGCGCTCACCGCTTCGGTGTCGTCCTCGAGGATGCGGGGTCGACCGAGGAGCATGATCCCGACCGCTCCCGCTATGCCGAGGGGGAGGGTCATGGCCACCCGCACGAGGAGGACCACCACCGCTGCCTCCACGCTGGTCAGACCGCCGGCGACCAGCAGGGCACCGGTGGTGACGTCGGCGGCCCCGATGCCGAAGGGCAGCGTCGACAGGCTGCCGATCACCTGGGAGATGCAGTAGGCGGCGATGGCCACCCCCAGCGTGACCCCCGCGCCGAGCCCCCAGACGAGCAGCAGGATCTGGAAGCCGCTGATGGCGAAGATGATCAGGCTGTAGAAGGCGAAGACGGCGCCGAGCCGGGGTGCCAAACCGAGCTCCTCGAGCTGGACCAGCGACCGGAGCACCCCGCCCACCAGCCCGTGGCGCACGGGCGGGATGCCGGTCGTGAAGAAGTGCCGGGTGATCACGCTGGCCCACCAGGGGGAGGCGAGGAGGACCAGGCCGACCACCGCCAGACCCGCGGTCTCGAGCGCGGGCAGGTAGACGGCGGCGGCGAGCACTCCGCCGACGATCCCCAGCTGGACGATGGTGACCAGCCGTTCGTAGACGACGGTGGCCACCCCCGCACTCACCGGCACCTGGTCGCGGTTGCGCCAGAGGTAGGGTCGGGAGAGGTCGCCGCTGGCGGCCGGGGTGAGCCAGCTGAGGGTCTGGCCGGCCAGGTCCACCCAGTTCATGCGCACGAACGGGACGTGGTGGCCGAGGCGCTTGAGGAGGATCTGGGAACGCCGGGCGCGGAGCAGCGTGGTCACCAGGTTGAGGGCGATCGCCACCCCCACCAGCCTCCAGGAGACGTGCCCGGCCCTGCTGATCACCTGCCCCGGGTTCAACTTGCGAACCAGGAAGTAGATGACCGCCGCGCTGATGAGCAGGACGATCAGCTGAAGCCCCACGAGGAGCAGCCGACGTCGGGTCGTCAGATTTCTCGCAGCCACCCCCGGCTCGGCCTGGGCAGGCGGGGCGGGGGCGGGCTGGTGGACCGTGCGGTCATCGGCGGGCGCGCACTCGCGTCCGAGCCAGACCGCGTCCGCAGCGGACTTCGCGGACAAGGAATCTCCCCATTCGTCCGTACGTGATCGGCAGGATGCTGATCATTCGAACCTTACAAGAGCGTTACCACTCTCGGCCTTGGGGCCCGCTGAGCGCCCGGCCGCCCCCGACCCGGTCACCCGGCCGAAAGGTTCGGCGGCCCAATCTTCTCCCCGTGCCGCTGATCCCGATCGTCCTCCTGCTCCTGGCGGCGGCACTCATCGCCGCCCAGCTCGCGGTCCAGTCGGACCAGCTCCTGCTCAGCCTTCTGCTCATCGGACCGGTCCTGCCCGCCCTGGTCCTCGCCCACCTCCGATCGGCGCCCGGCCGGCTCGCCGCGGCTCGGGCCCGGTCCCACTCCGGCCAGGGCATCCGCTGAGGTCCGGCACCGCTGTGGGCGCGGCGTGCACGGTGTATAAGGACGAGTGATGCGCCTTCTGCGCCGGCCGGGCAAGAGGCCGAAGCCGCGCCCCGCGACCCCGCTCCGGCCCGTCTGTCCCATCTGCGAGCGGCCGATGGAGCGCCGGGGCTCCACCGTGTGGATGTGCCCCGATTTTCCCCGCTGCCGGGGAGCCATCGCCGCCGACTGACCGGAACCGTCCCGGCCCCGCGCCCGATCTCAGGACGCCGGTCCCGTGTTGCTCCCGGGCTCGTCGGAGCCGGCCAACCGCTCCAGGGCCTGGCGCGCCGCCGCCGCCCCGGCGGCCGCCGCCGCGGTGGTGCCGGCCCGAACCGCCAGCTTCTGCCAGAGGGGCCCGCTCTCCTTGCGGCGCCGGGCCAGCTCCTTCCTGATCTCCTCGAGCTGGGCGGCGACGTCCTCGAGCGAGGTCACCGCCGCCGGTTCGTCGGCCTTCCGGCGTCCCCGTCGTGATCGGAGCGCCACCACCGACACGGTGACGGCCGCGGCGACCGCGCCGATGACGGCGTAGCGGAAGCCGTCCCGCCGGAGTCTCGATCGCCAGTCCAGCTCGGCCCGGACCCGGGTGCCGAGAGCGGAGACGTCGCCGGCAAGCGCCTGCTTGCTCAGCTCCCGCTCGCGTTCTGCTTCAGCAACTCCCTCACCCACTCCAGGTCCTCCTTGACGGTGGTGCCGATCCTGCGACCTTCGGCTATCGATCTCCTCAGCATGCGGTAGCCGAGCCAGCCCAGGACCGCTCCGACGATCAGGATCAGTCCCCCCATGATCAGCCACCCGAGCCAGGGGTGGTGGAGGAGCCCGCCCAGCCCCTCGGCACCGGCGCCGAGGAGAAACACGCCGACCAGCAGCAGGGCGACGACGGCGGCGGCCAGCAGCGCTACGGCGATCGCCGCCCGCTTGGCGGTGGCGGTGCCCTGAGCGCGCACCAGCCCGATCTCGGCCCGGACGAAGCGCACCCCGTCCGCCACGATACCCCGCAGCGCGTCGATCACCGACGCGGTGGGCGCTGGCGGGGAGCCGGTTTCCTGGCGGGCCATCAGCAGAGCTTCTCAGACCCGGGCAGGCGGGTGTCGCGATCCATGCAGGTCAAATCTTCAGCGCCGACACGTCGATGTCCTTGAGCGCGTCGGGCGGTGGGATGCCGTGATCGTTGAGAGCCTTGAGCAGAGCCAGCACGTAGCGGACCCCGGTCAGGTTGACGCCGTGCTGCCGGGTCAGGCTCTGGATGGTCTGGAGCTTGTAGATGTCACGCTGGGAGAAGCGTCGGCGGTTGGTGGAGGTCCGCTGCGGCACGACCAGGCCGATGTTCTCGTACATCATCAGCGTCCGAGGGTGGGTTTCCAGGATCTCGGCGGCGACGCTGATCGTGTAGATGGGCTTGTCCAGGCCGGGGGAGCCGGGCAGCGGACCGCTCGTGGGACTGCCCCCGATTACTCCTTCAGCCACTCGTTGATCCCCTCCGAGAGAGCCCCGGGCGATGTCTGGGCCTTGATCAGGAACTCGAGCGCACCCAGTTTGAGCCCCCGATCGACGAGGTCCTTCTCGCCGAAGTTGCTGAGGATGATCACCGGCGTCTCGGCCGTCGGACCGTGCCGGCGCAGCTCCTGGAGCACCTCGAAGCCGTCCTTGCGGGGGAGGCGGACGTCGAGGAAGACGATGTCCGGCAGCAGCTCCTTGGCCCGATCCAGGCCCTCGACCCCGTCCTGCGCCACGTGAACCCGGTAGCCGTCCATCTCGAGCTTGGTCCGGTACATCTCGAGGGTGTCCCGGTCGTCCTCGATGAGGAGGACGTCGATGACCGCATCCTCGTCTGGCATCGCCACGCCTGTCCTCCTCCGCTGGCGCCACTCGGTGGTGCCCCAAGCCTGCCCGGCAGTATAGCGGCGCGGGGAGGCCCATTCAGAGGTGACTTTATGCGATGTGCAAACCCGCGATCCGAGGGTGTTCGGCCGATCGGGGCCGGTCAGATGCGCACGTGGGCGATGTCCACGTCGGCCACGAAGTCCGGTCTCGGGATCCGATGGCGGTCCAGCGTCTGGAGCAGGCAGATCACGTGCCGGGCCGCCTGCAGGTTGAGACCGAGAGCCCGGGTTAGCCGCTGGATCGCCTGGAGGGTGAGGAGATCCCGCTGCGAGTAGCGGCGCCGGTTGGTCGGGGTGCGATCGGGCACCACCAGGGCGAGGTGCTCGTACATCATCAGCGTCCGGGGGTGAACCGCCAGGATCTCGGCGGCCACGCTGATGGTGTATATCGGCTTGTCGAGGCCGAGCCGGGTGGGATCGGGGCTCGCGGCCTGGGTCGCACCGGGCACGCTCTGACACCTCTTCGCCTGGAGACGCCTGGCGGTAGTGACCGAGGCCCCGGCGCTCCCCGCTGCCCGAATGGTAGCCGCCGCCCGCCGCCGGCAGGCGGCCCGGCCTTCCCCGGCGGGACCACGGCCGCCTTCGGCGGGCCCGTCTCGATGGGGCGGACCGTGGTGAGGAGACCCACCGGCGTGCCACCATTACCGCCCGTGCCGTCTCCTGTCTCCGCTCGCAGCCCGCTTCGGTTCCAGCGCCATGCGAGGCCGCTCCTGGGCTTCGGCACCCTCGCCACGCAGGTCTCGGGCGTAACCCTCCCGGGTTCCGGTCCGTTGAAGAGATGCGATGTCTGACGCCCCCCG
>JBEKAP010000027.1:0-15480 GCA_050015875.1 Candidatus Dormibacteria bacterium
CATCCTGACGCTCCAGGAGCCAGTCAACCGCGCCCCGCAGTGCCGACTCACTCATGCCCCACCTCCGTCCCCAACCTGCGCGGCGCGGGCGGAGCCGCGGGTCGAGCCCGTGACACGCTCCCGCTGCGGCAGGGCCGCCACCAGCGCCCGGGCCGCCTCGCGTCCGCTGCGGACCGCCCCCTCCATCGTCGCCGGCCAGCCGGTGTCGGTCCAGCATCCGGCCAGGAACGTGTTGGCCAGAGCCGTCGCCGGTCCGGGCCGGCGCAGCCCCGGGGAGGGGACGAAGGTGGCCTCCGGATCCCGGACCGCGACCCCGCGGAGCAGGGTCGCCCCGGCGAGCTCCGGCAGCCGGGAGCGCAGCTCGGAGTCGGCCAGGGCGACCAGGCGCTCCTCGGGCTGGGAGACCAGGTCGGTGGCGCTGCTCAGGCTGCAGCAGAGGTATCCCGGACCCTTGGCGAAGATCCACTGCACCGGCGAGCCCGTCATGGCGGCGAAGTCCAGGTCATCGAGTGCCCGCCTCACCCCGTACCAGAGGTGCACGTCGACGATCGGCTGGGTGGTGAAGGCTCCGAGGTCCGGGATCTCCAGTGCCCCGACGCCGGTCATCCGTCCGAGCCGCTCCGGCGGAACGGCGAGCACGGCGGCGTCCACACTCATCTCCCCGCCGCCGGTCAGCAGCCCTCGGAGCTCACCGCCCTCGACATGGAGGCCGGTGACCGGGGTGCGCAGCAGCACGTCGTCGCAGCGCTCCGCCGCCCGTTCCGCGAAGCGGGCGAGGGGCACCGTCGCGTAGCCGATCCGGGCGGCTTCCGGGTTGCCGAGCAGGGCGGTGCGCACCACCATCAGGCCGGCGGCGGCGCTCACCCGATCAAAGGGGGCGTTGAGAGCGGGGACCAGGAAGGGCACCCAGAAGACCCGCTGGGCCTGCGCCCCCTGGCCCTGGCGGCGCAGCCAGGCGGCGAAGGTCTCTTCCTCCTCCCCGCCCCGGGGGCGCCTGGCGGCGAGCAGGGCACGCGCCACCTGGAGGCGCGACCGGACCCCGAGGGCGCGGAAGCGGAGGAAGGGAAGGGCCAGGTGCAGCGGCGCGGGCAGGTGGAGGGCGCGCAGCCGGGCGCGACCGGTGTCGGTGAGCATCAGCACGTCGAAGCGATCCTGGATGCGAAGGTCGCCCCGCATCCCCAGCTCCTCGACGAATGCCAGGAAGCTCGTGTAGCAGCCGAGGATCGCGTGCTGGCCGCTGTCCATCTCGATCTCGCCGAGCTGGAAGGAGGTGGTCTTGCCGCCGAGCAGGCGGCTGCGCTCCACCAGGGTCACCCTCCAGCCATCGCGCTTCAGGGAGAGCGCGGCGGCGAGCCCGGCGAGCCCGGCGCCGACGACCGCGACGTGGCGGCCGGGGCCGGCACCCCCTGGGCTCGGGGCCCGACCGTCGTCTCGCCCTGACTGTCGAGCCGCGGTCTCTTCTCGGCGCGATTGCGTTCGCGCCTGCGAAGAGCCCACTCGCCCACGGGGCGCGGTCCCCGTCCTCGCGGAACCGGTGGTCATCGGCTCAACCCCGCCGCCCCGGCGGAGGCCCAGGCGCGGAGCATCACGCCCGCCTTCTCTCCTGAGGAGAGGCGCACCCGCTGCCGCAGGGGCAGCTCCGGTTCCGCCTCGATCCGGTCGAGGATGCCGCTGTAGATCCCGGCCATCGTGCGGACGCAGGCCCGAGCCGGCCCCGGGATGTGCTCGCAGACCTGGATCCCGGCGGTGTAGAGGCGCCGAGCCCGGGCCGCCTCGAACTCCACCAGCGAGCTCCAGGCGCCGTCGGGCCGCCCGGCGAGCACGGACGTCTCGGAGACGCCGAATCGGGACAACTCGTCCTGGGGGAGGTAGACGCGTCCCAGCGAGGCGTCCTCCCGGACGTCCCGGAGGATGTTGATGAGCTGCAGCGCCGCCCCCAGGGAGTCGGCGCTCCGCAGGGCGTCCTCGCTGTCGAAGCCGAAGATGCGCACGCACATCCGGCCCACCACCCCCGCCACCAGCTGGCAGTAGCCGCGCAGCTCCTCCCAGGTGGCGTAGCGGTCCTGGCGGAGGTCCATCTCGACCCCCCTCACCAGCTCCTCCAGCTCCGTGGCGGGGATGCCGTGACGCCGGACCGCGCGGGCGAGCACCTGCATCACCGGATCGCCGGCCGGGTCCCCGGCCAGAGCCCGGTGCAGCCGCTGGCGCTGCAGCTCGAGCTGGGCGCGGGCCGCCTCGGCGGAGGGTGCGCTCCCGGGCCGGTCAGGTCCGGCCCCCCTCTCGTGCCGGGCCGCGGCGCCGGTCGCCCCGGGACCGTCGGTCGCGTCGTCGATCTGCCGGGCGAAGTCGTAGAGCGCGTAGATGGAGATCCGCTGGGTGCGGGGGAGGGCGACGAACCCCCAGTAGAAGTTGCCGGCCTCGCGGCGGGCCATCCGCTGGCAGTACCGCTCCGCGTCGAGCAGAGAGCCGTCGCCGCGGCCACCGACGCCCTGCGCGACGGCGCCGCCAACCAGCCTCAGCTTGGTGGCCGTGCTGACCTGCGGCCGGCTGCGATCGGTCCGGAATCCCTCCCGGCGTATCGCCTCGATGATCGCCTCACCGCCCTGGCGGTAGAGGCTGAGCTGGAGGCGGAGCCGTCCCGGCATGGGGAGCCGCTCCAGCTCGCGGCCGGATCGGAGCAGCTGGAGGGCCCGGTCGCACATGGCCTCGACCGCACCCGGGAGGCCGAGACGGGCCAGCTCGGATTCGATCAGATAGGTGCGTCCCTTCTCCCGATCGACGGCAACGTCCTGGGCGAAGTTGGCGAGCTGCAGACCGATGCAGACGTCGTCGGAGAGCGGCACCGCCCGCGGGTCCGACACCTCGAAGAGGCGGAGCACCATCCGGCCAACCGGGGCGGCGGAGAGCATGCAGTAGCCGCGCAGCTCCTCCCAGGTGGCGTAGGCGTCCACCCGCTGGTCCTGCACGTTGGCGGCGATCAGGTCGAGGAAGGGTTCGGGTGGGATCTCGAAGCGGCGGATCGTGCCGGCGAGGGCGACCAGCACCGGGTGGACGGGCGCGCGCCCCTGGAACATGGCCTCCACCTCGGACTGCCAGAGCTGAAGCCGCCAGAGCGCATCGCCTCCGCTCTCGTCCCCAAGGTCGTCGGTCGTCCGGCAGTACGCGTAGATCCGGGCCAGGTGGAGGCGGAGCCGGCGGGGGACGAGCAGCGAGGCCACCGAGAAGTTCTCGTAGTGGCGGCGGGCCATCCGCCGGCAGAGGGCATCCGCCTCACGCCGGGTGAGGGCTGCCGAACCGTCCCGAACCTCGGCGCTCACGGCGTGCCTCCCGCGACCTCCGCCTGGTGCGGCGGGGCGAAGCGCGCCTGGGGAGCGCCGGTGAGCAACGCACCCGGGTCCGTGTCGTCTCCCCGTCTCACGACCAGGTGGGTGTCGCAGAGGCCGCCGACGTCGCGGGCGCCCGCGCAGAACATGGCGATGCGCAGGGTGTCGGTGATCTCGACGACGGCGGCGTCGAGCGCCTCCTCGCCCTCGTCGGCGGCCCGGAGCATCGAGCCGGCGATGCCGGCCAGGTCGGCGCCGAGGGCCATCGCAATTGCCACGTCGACGCCGCTCCGGATGCCGCCGCTCGCAATCAGAGCCCCTCGGGGAGCAGCCTCCCGGGCCAGCCGGATCGCTTCGGCGGTGGGCAACCCCCAGTCGGCGAAGGCGGCCGCCACCCGCGCCCGGACCGGGTCGGGGATCCGGTGCCGCTCCACCTCGCTCCAGGATGTTCCCCCGGCGCCGGCGACGTCCACGGCGGCGACCCCGGCGTCGAAGAGCGCCGCCACCAGGTCGGGTGCGATGCCCCAACCGACCTCCTTGACGATGACGGGGACCTCGAGGGAGGCGCAGAGCGCCTCGATCCGGACGAAGAGTCCGGCGAAATGGGTGTCGCCCTCGGGCTGGAGCGCCTCCTGAAGGGGGTTGAGGTGGAGGACCAGGGCGTCGGCCTCGAGCAGGTCGACGATCCGGCGGCAGGCGGATGTCCCCACCCCGAGGTTGAGCTGGACCGCGCCGAGGTTGGCGAGCAGGGGAACGTCCGGGCAGAGGTCGCGGACCGCGAAGGTGGCGAGCACCTCGGGATGCTCCAGCAGCACCCGGCAGGAGCCCAGGCCCATCGCCACCCGGTGGCGCTGTGCCGCCGCCGCCAGGACCCGGTTGAGCTGACGGGCACGTGGAGTGCCCCCGGTCATGCACGAGAAGAGGAGAGGGGCGTCCAGCCGGCGTCCCAGGAAGGTCGTCTCCAGGCTGACCTGGTCGAGGTCCAGCTCCGGGAGGGCGCGGTGGACCAAGCGGTAGCGCTCGAAGCCCGTGGTCACACCCTTGGCGGCCACGTCCTCCTCCAGGTTGACCCGGATGTGCTCTGCCTTCCGGTCGACGATGCCGCGAGCCTCGTCGGGCAGAGGAGAGGCGCTGCCGGCCACGGCTAGGCCTCCTCGGCCGAGCGCGCGGGTGTCACGCGGGCTGCCCCGTCAGCCGGTCCGGTGGGCGACGAAACGTGCGATCGCCGCAAAGTCATCCACCCACCGTGCCTCCACCCCGGAGCTGGCGACCGCGGACATCGCCGCGTTGACCGTCTGGGTCGCCGCCACCGCAGTGGCGGCGGGCTCGCCCAGCGAGCTGAGGATCTGGCGGATCCGATCCTCGCCGTCCTCCGCCTCCGGGTCGGCGTAGAGCTGGCAGAGCCGGCGCTGCTCCGTGTACGACGCCCGCGAGAAGGCGCTCACCACCGGGTAGGTCAGCTTGCGCCGGGCCAGGTCGGAGGTTCGTCCCTTGCCAGTCCGATCCGGGTCACCGAAGCTTCCCAGCCAGTCGTCTCGGATCTGGAAGGTCTCACCCAGAAGGCGGCCGGCGTTGCGGAGCTTGGTCACCGTCCGCGGCGAGGCGCCGGCGAGGATCGCCCCCATCTC
Source organism: Candidatus Dormibacteria bacterium (assembly GCA_050015875.1). Classification (GTDB taxonomy): domain Bacteria; phylum Chloroflexota; class Dormibacteria; order Aeolococcales; family Aeolococcaceae; genus Changshengia. Next base: position 4,952 of record JBEKAP010000027.1, read on the forward strand.
CATGCACGCCCCGAGCAGGGCCCCGGTCTTGGCTGTGATCAGCCGGACGTAGGTCGCTCGCGGGGTATCCGGCCGGCCCTCCAGGGCCAGGTCGAGGCTCTGCCCCTCGATGACCTCCAGGGTCGCCTGGCTGAGACCGCGCGCGGCCCGCATCCGCCGCTCGGAGCGGGGCCCGGGGGCGAGCAGTGCCATGTAGGCGGTGGCGAAGAGGCCGTCGCCGGCATTGATCCCCTGGGCCGCGCCCCAGATCGCCCAGACCGTCGGCCGGTGCCGCCGGGTGGCGTCCCCGTCCTGGATGTCGTCATGGATCAGCGTGAAGTTGTGGACGAGCTCCACGGCCGCCGCTGCCGGGACGGCCCAGTCGACCTCGCCGCCGCATGCCTCGCAGGCCCAGAGGGTGAGCGCGGCGCGGAAGAGCTTGCCGCTGCTTCCTCGGGTCGGCGCCCCGTCCGGGGACACCCAGCCGAGGTGGTACGCGCACATCTTGCCGAGCGGAGAGCTGGCGGCGGGCACCGCCCAGCGCAGAGCGTCCTCGACGAGCGGGAGGTGACGGCTGAGGGACAGCGGGAGTGCCGCCGGGGTCTCGTCCGGTTCGACGACGACCGGCTCGCCCTCCGCGATGGTCCCTGCGGAGAACTGGGCGTCGGCGATCACGGACATGCGTCTCCTCCCACGTCCCCTGAAAGTTCTCTGATGGTAACTATCCACCATCGTCCGCATCAAGCGTTCGCTGGCGAACATACCTGAGCCCTTCAGGGTGCCGCTTGACCTGTCCGGTGCGTCAGGGCCGCAGGACATCCGATCCGGAGGGTCGTCGGACCCCGCCGCTGCGCCTGAGAACCTGCCTGACCCGATGTGTACCATTGACCTCGTGACAACGATCGAGGGGGACGGCGGTCTCAGCCCTCAGGTTCGCGAGGTCCTGGGCGCCTACCTCGGAGCCAGCCTGCTGGCCGACGGGTTCCAGACCGAGCTGTGGCGCGAGGCGGGCCTGACTCTCGCCCAGCTCGCCGTCCTGCGCAGCCTGCGGGATGGCGGGGCGCAGACCGCCGGGCACCTCGCCGAGACCGCCGGCCTCTCCGCCGCGTCGGCGACCCGGCTCTTCGACCGCCTGGAGGACCGGGGCCTGGTCCGCCGTCACCGCGGGCACGACGACCGCCGCTGCGTCGAGATCCACCTGACCGCTCGCGGGCGCCAGTTCGTCGGGGCGGTCCGGGTGCTCCGCGACAGCCCGCTCCGGCGTGCGGTCGAGGCCATGACCGAGGCGGAGCAGAGGACCCTGGCGGTGGGGTTGCGCCGGCTCGCTGAGCAGGCGCGCCGGCCGGAGCGGCTCTCCCCGCGGGTGGCGCTGCCGTGAACCTGCGGCACCGGCTCATCCCGATGACGGTCGGGCTGGCCAGCCTCGCGGGGCTTCTCCTCGTGATCCAGCCGGCGCGCGTGCTCGCGGCGCTGCGCGGCACCGACCTCGGTCTGGTCGGGGCCGCGATGCTGCTGACCGTCGCCTTCTACCTGCTCCAGGGGGTGCGCTGGCATTTCCTGCTGCGGGCCGCGGGGGTGCGGCTGGGCCTCCGCGAATCGGTCCTGATCAACCTGGCGGGCCAGACCGTCACCGCGGTGCTCCCCCTCGGCGACCTGACCCGCGCCCTCTTCGCCACCCAGGCGACGGGGGTCTCCTTCGGCGCCACGGCCGCGACCGTGACCGTCCAGGATCTGACCTTCACCTCACTGCTGGTGCTCGCCGCCACCCCGGCCCTGATGGGCATCCCCGGGGGCTGGGTCGTCTCCGCGGTCGTGTTCGGGGGCATCGCCGCGACCCTCCTCATCCTGGTCGTGCCGGTCGTGTACCGGCCGATCCGGCGGCTTCTCGGTGCGGTCCCCGTGCTCCGCGAGAGCGCCGAGCAGGTGGACACCCTCCGCCGAGAGAGCGTCCTCCTCCTGACCCGACCGGTGGCCGCGGCCAGCGGGGTCATCGACCTGATGAGGGTCGCCCTGGCCGCCGGCGCTCTGGAGCTCCTCCTCCGCGCCATGAACATCCAGCGCGGTTACTGGGTGGCCCTGCTGGTGGTGGCGGTCGCCTACGTGGGCGGCGCCCTCAGCTTCCTGCCCGGCGGGATCGGCGCCAACGAGGCGAGCCTGATCGGGGTGCTGGTCGGGTTCGGGGTTCCGGCCGGGCAGGCCGCGGCGGTCGCGCTGCTGGAGCGCCTCCTGCTCACCGGGGTGCCGTCCGTCATCGGCGTGCTCGCCTACATCGCGATCCACCGGAGGCTGCACCTCGGCAGCCTGGTCGCCTCGCCGCGAGCCGTCCTGACCTCGGCCTCCACGACCCCCTCGGCCACCGCCCCCGCCAGCTGCGAGGTGGCCGCCTGAGCGTGCCGCGTGAGAGCTCACCCTCGGGGCGAGGCCGGCGAACCGCTCTCCCCGCCGGCCCTGCCCGCCCCGCCTCCCCCCCGGACCCGAAGCGGCGGCGCCGCTTCCATGCCACCCAGCTGATCCCGACGGGGGTCGGCGTGGCGGCCGTGGTGGCTTTGGTCGTCGCCAGCAACCCCGGGGTGCTGGGCCGGGCCATCGCCCGCTTCGACCTGCTGCTGATCCCGCTGATCCTCGCCCTCTCCGCCTCCTTCTATGTGCTCCAGGGGCTGCGCTGGTACTTCCTCCTCCGCGACATCGGGGCCGGCATCAGCGTCGGCGACAGCGTCCTCCTCAACATCGCCGGACAGTCGACCGGGATGCTGCCCCTCGGCGAGCTGACCCGGGCGGTCTTCGCCAGCGAGGCGTCCGGTGAGGTCGAGTTCGGCGAGGTGGTCGCCACGGTCACCGTGCAGGAGCTGATCTTCATGCTCATCCTCATCCTCATCGCCGTGCCCGGGGTGCTCTCCATCCACCGCGCCCTGCCCGGGCTGATCGTGGCCCTCTGCGGGATCGCCTTCGTCATGGCGGTGCTGCTCGTCCCGGCCTGCTTCCATCTCGTCCACCGGCTGGTCGAGCGCACCCCGGTGCTGCGCCGCTTCACCGGCCAGGTCGACCATCTGCGCGAGGACACGGTCGTCCTGCTCCACCAGCCCAAGACGCTCGGCTGGTCGGTGCTCAGCCTGGCCGGGGCGGGGGTCGGCATCACCGTCTTCTGGCTGGTCGTCCACGGCCTGAGCGGCGCGGACCTGAGCTGGCCGATGGCCTCCTTCGTCCTGGCGGCCTCCTACGTCGCCGGAGCCGTCAGCCTCATCCCCGGCGGGATCGGGGCAGCCGAGGCGAGTGTGGTCGGACTGCTGGTCGTCGCCGGAGTCGATCCGGCCACGGCCACCGCGGCCGCCCTCCTCCAGCGCGTCGCCGACAAGGGTTTCGCGACCCTGATGGGCTTCATCGCCTACGCCATCGCGCGCCGCCGGTTCCACCTGAGCGGCCTGACCGCGCTGCGGCCCAGCCAGCCAGCCCCGCCGCTGCCGGCGACCCTCGAACCCGCCGGAGTCTGACCCGATCCAGGGCTTGGCGTCGGGCGCAGCCGAGCCGTCGTCCAGTTTCTGGCCATCTCCGTCCATCTCCCACCGGGCAGCCGGTGCAGACACGTTGGATGCATTCGACCGGACGTGACCTCACCCGAGCTGCGTATCACCCCACTGGGTGATTGCGATGACCGCACCGAGGCGTACATTGAACGGCGCATGAGTTGGCACCGGGGTCGGCGCTTGACCGATCGGGGCGCCGTGGTTTCGAGTGGGCGGCGGCTGGCCGCGCGGAGGTCCGTCCCCTCGAGCACACGGTATGGGGCCGCGCCGTCGCTGCGCGACCCGGGCTCCCCCGACCGCTTCCCCGGGGCCACATGCAAAGCAGGCGGCACGCCGGCCTAAATGCCGGGCGCTGTCAGAAAGGAGGGCGTCATGTCCGTGGAAGCGTCTGAGCGTAGAGGTCGCCGTGACTTGGGGGGCAAGCTGCGTCCCCGGCTGTGGGCCGTCGTCGGCTTGGCCGCCATCGGCGCCGCCGCATGCGGCGGCACGAGCAGCACCACCGGTGCCGCCGTCGCCAACATCAACCCCACCAACTGGAACACCTCCACGGTTTCCTGGCTGGGCGCCAACGTCAACGACACGGGGACGGCGCCCTCCCAGCCGACGGGCACCCTGACCCTGGCGGGCTCCACCGACGTGTCGGGGAGCCTCGACCCCCAGGGTGAGTACGACACCATCGGCTACACGGTGCTGCTGACCCTGGACCGGACCCTGGTCGGCTACCCGCCCTCCACCGACTTCAACACAGCCACCTCGGTGGTCGACGATGCGGCCAGCTCCTACACGGTGACCAACGGCGGGTCGACCTACACCTTCACCCTCAAGTCGGGGCTGAGGTGGGCGGTGACCGATCCGACCACCGGCGCCCCGGTCGCTCCCGACGACGGCACCCCGGTGACCTCCCAGGACTTCGAGCTCGGCCTCGAGCGCGAGTGCGACCCGACGCTCTCCGCCTACGGCAACCCCAGCTACTACACGTCGACGATCCAGGGGTACGCCACCTTCTGCAACGGATTCGAGGCGCTGCCCGCCACCGCCACACCGGCGCAGCGAGCGGCCTACATCACGGCCAACCCGATCTCGGGCATCTCGACCCCGAACACCTCGACCCTGGTCATCAACCTGACCAGCCCGGCGGTCGACTTCCCGAACATCATGTCGATGTTCTTCGCGGCAGCCGCGCCGCCGTCATCGGTGAACTACACGCCGCTCGCGGCGGGCAACCCGATCTGGTCCGACGGCCCCTACGAGGTCCAGACCTACACCCCGGGCCAGAAGATCGTGCTCGTGCCCAACCCCTACTGGGGCGCCACCTCGGGGACCAACACGACCGCGACCAGCTGGAGCGAGGACCCGATCCACCACCGCTACGTGGCTGAGATCTCCATCGATGAGACGCTCGGCGCGGACGCCGCCGCGGACGAGGTCCAGCAGGAGATCCAGGCCAACACCCTCGACCTGGAGTGGAACACCACGGTCCCGGCCTCCTCGCTGCCGGACCTGGCCAACTACAGCAACGACCTGTTCGGTAGCTTCCCCTCCCCGGGGATCACCAACCCGTACCTGGTCTTCAACCTCCAGGCGCCCGGCCCGCTCCAGAACGTGAAGGTCCGCCAGGCCCTCGAGTACGCCATCAACAAGGTGGCGATGACCAAGATCTACGGCGGATCGGACTTCAACACCGTCCTGAACCAGGTCTTCGGTCCCGGCGCCGAGGGGTACATCGCCGGCTACAACCCCTACCCCACCCCCAACAACGAGGGTGACGCGGCCAAGTGCAAGTCGCTGCTCAAGGCCGCCGGGTACCCGAACGGCTTCAGCATCACCGACTTCTACCGCACGGACGGCAACCACCCCGCCATCTTCCAGGAGGTCCAGAAGGACTTCGGGGCCTGCGGGGTCACCGTGACCGGCAAGGGGATCTCCCAGGGCTACTACACCGGGACTGGCATCCTGCAGACGTCGGCCAGCGCGCTGGCCAGCTCGGGCTGGAACATCACCGAGCCTGGATGGGTCCCCGACTGGTACGGCCCGGCCAGCGCTCGGTCGATCCTTCCCGACCTCTTCGGCAGCTCGGACTTCCCGGGCACCAACTGGGGCGACTTCAGCAACTCGAACGTCGACAACCTGATCGCGAAGGCGGAGGCGGCGCCCACCCTGGCGCAGGCGACCACCTACTGGCAGGACGCCAACAAGGCGGTCATGGAGCAGGCCCCGTTCGTCCCCTTCATGGGCCAGCTCACCAACCTGATGCACTCCAAGTCCGTCCACAACGCCATCTACAACCCCTTCTCGGCCCAGTACGACCTCGCCGACATCTGGCTGAGCTGAGCTTCTCCGTTCGCTGAGGGAGCCAGGCAGCCCCTCACCCGAACGGGACCCGGTCCGGCGCCTCCGCCGCGTTGCGGCGGAGGCGACCGGGCCGCCGGCCGGCCTGAGGCCGTGACCCCGGCGGCATCCGCAGGCATCGACGAATGGCACCGGATGGGATCGGCGTATCGTGAGACAACTTCTACCAGCCCTGGGATAGAGGCAATCGGTCACCCACCCCATGAGCCTGCTGAGCGTCCGTGACCTGACCGTCTCCTTCCCCACCTCGGACGGCGTGGTGCGCGCCGTGCGCGGCCTCTCCTTCGACGTCGAGCCGGGGGAGACGCTCGGGATCGTCGGCGAGACCGGCTCGGGCAAGAGCGTGACGGCGCTCAGCCTCCTGGGGTTGAACCCCGGGGCCGACATCAGCGGCTCCGCCGTGTTCGAGGGAACGGACCTGCTGACCATGGGGCAGGACGCGCTCCGCCGGGTCCGGGGTGCGGAGATCGCCATGATCTTCCAGGACCCCCTCTCCAGCCTCCACCCCTACTACCGCGTGGGCTGGCAGATCTGTGAGGCGATCCGGACCCACCGGCGCACCACCCGCGCCGAGGCGATGCGGCAGGCGGTGGAGCTGCTCCGGATGGTGAGCATCCCGCAGCCGGAGCGGCGGGTGCAGGCCTTCCCCCACGAGCTCTCCGGGGGCATGCGCCAGCGCGCGATGATCGCCATGGCCCTGGCGCTGCGGCCCAAGCTGCTGATCGCCGACGAGCCGACCACGGCCCTCGACGCCACCGTCCAGGCCCAGCTCATGGAGCTCCTCGGCGGCATGCAGCGAGAGCTGGGGATGGCCATGATCGTGATCACCCACGACCTCGGCCTGGTGGCCACGGTGGCCGACCGGGTGCTGGTCATGTATGCGGGACGCGGCGCCGAGAACGCCGACTACCGGACCATCTTCCGCAGCCCCCATCACCCCTACACTCGCGGGCTGCTTGCCTCGATCCCGGGTGCGGCCGGCAGCGGCGGCCGGCTCGTCCCCATCGTGGGCCAGCCACCCAGCCTGATCCGGATCCCGAGCGGCTGCGCCTTCCACCCGCGGTGCCCGTTCGCCATGGACGTCTGCGTCCGCGAACAGCCTCCTTCCGCTCCCGTCAGCGGCGGCGAGGGTCACTGGTCCGCCTGCTGGCTCCCGCCCGAGGCGGTCGGCATGGACCCCTCCGCCGACGCCGACCGCGAGCGCTACGTCAAGAACCGGCAGGGCCCGGCGGTGTCGCGGCTCCGCGCTGCCAGGTCCTCACGGAGTGGGGGCGATGTCGCCTACGCCTGACCTCGGCCAACCCCCGCTTCCCGGAGACCTCGACCCGGCGCAGCCGGACCGGCCGCGTCCGGCGGAGACGCTGCTCAGCATCCAGAACGTCGTCAAGCACTTCCCGATCAAGCGCGGCATCTTCTTCAAGCGGCAGATCGGCAGCGTGCAGGCCGTCGAGGGCGTGAGCCTGGAGGTTCGCCGGGGTGAGACCCTCGGCGTGGTTGGCGAGACCGGCTGCGGGAAGTCGACGCTGGCCCGCTGCATCACCCGTCTCCACCCGCTGACGGCCGGCCGGGTGGTCTTCGACGGGGTCGACGTCAGCCGCCTGTCGCCCCGCGAGATGCGTCCCTACCGGCGCCGGATGCAGATGATCTTCCAGGACCCCTACGGCTCGCTGAACCCACGGCGCCGGGTGGGCTCCATCATCGGGGACCCGCTCGCCATCCACGGCGTCGCGGAGGGCCCCGAGCGCAAGCGGAGCGTGCAGGAGCTGATGGAGATCGTCGGCCTCAACCCCGAGCACTACAACCGCTTTCCGTCGGAGTTCTCGGGGGGGCAGCGGCAGCGCATCGGGGTGGCCCGCGCCCTGGCCCTGCGGCCGAGCCTGGTGGTCTGCGACGAGCCGGTGTCGGCCCTCGACGTCTCGGTCCAGGCCCAGATCATCAACCTGCTGGAGGACCTGCAGGGGGAGTTCGGCCTCACCTACGTCTTCATCGCCCACGACCTCGCCGTCGTCGAGCACGTCAGCGACCGGGTGGCGGTGATGTATCTCGGCAAGGTGGTGGAGCTCGCCGACACCGCGGAGCTGTTCGGCTCGCCGCGCCACCCCTACACCGCGGCCCTGCTCTCGGCCTCGATGATCGCCGACCCGGAGAGGGCGCGTTCCTCGCACCGGGTCGTCCTCTACGGCGATGTCCCCTCGCCCATCAATCCCCCGAGCGGCTGCCGCTTCCACACCCGTTGCCCCAAGGCCCAGCCGATCTGCTCGGTCGAGGAGCCACCCCTCGAGGTCAAACCCGGGGACCCCCAGGGCCACCTCGCCGCCTGCCACTTCCCGGTCCGGCCGGGTGAGACGCTGGTCGGCGCGACCCCCACGTTTGGCGGGGCGGCCGCCGGCCTGAGCGCCACCCCACCCGCCTCGGGCACGGAGGGTGCGGCATGAGCCTATCGCCCTTCGACGTGCCCGGCACCGAGGTCCCCGAGGCGCCCTCGCCGGATGGCGGTCTCGGCGTCCAGAGCATCGAGGGTCGCAGCCCGCTCCGCCTGGCCCTGACCCGGCTCCGCAGCGACCGCTTGGCCTGGATGGCCGCCGGCATGATCGTCCTGATGGCCCTGCTGGCCATCGCCGCCCCCCTGATCTCGATGGCGACCGGGCACAGCCCCTACAACCCCGACCTCGTCAACGGGACCGACAGCTTCGGTCAGCCCTGGGGCCCCGGGCAGGCCGGCTTCCTGCTCGGCACCGACAACCTCGGCCGCGACATCCTGGTGCGGGTCGCCTACGGGGCACGGATCTCGCTGCTGGTCGGGGTGCTGGCCACCCTGCTCGCCACCCTCAGCGGCACCATCATCGGCCTGATCTCCGGTTACTTCGGTGGCTGGATCGACGCCGTGCTCGCCCGCCTGATGGACGCTGTCCTCTCCTTCCCCTACGTGCTGGCGGCGATCGTCATCGCCTCCGTCTTCGGGGGCAGCCTCGGGCTCACCATCGGCGTGATCGCCTTCTTCTCCTGGGCCGCCATCGGCAGGATCGTCCGCGGCCAGACCCTCTCGCAGAAGGAGAAGGAGTACGTCGAGGCGGCGCGCTCCATCGGCGCGGGGCCCTTCCGGATCATGTTCGTCGACATCCTTCCCAACCTGATCGCTCCGGTCATCGTGCTGGGCACCCTTCTGGTCCCGGTGGCGATCGTCTTCGAGGCTACCCTCGACTACCTCGGCGTGGGCGTGGGGCCCCCGATCCCCACCTGGGGCAACATGCTGGCCGACGACCAGGGGTCGGCGGGCTTCGGCGCCTGGTGGTTCTGGGTCTTCCCCTCCGTCGCCCTGCTGATCACCACCCTCGGATTCAACCTGCTCGGGGACTCGGTCCGCGACGCCCTCGATCCGCGCACCGAGCGCATCTTCGCCATGCGCCGCAAGGGGGCGGCGGCGACCGGCGATCCGGGCGACACGGCCCCCGGCGACTCCGCACCCGCCTCCGAGCTGGCGCCGTCATGATCCGATTCATCATCCGCCGCGTGGTCCAGGGGATCGTCACCCTCTGGGTCATCGTCAGCCTGGTCTTCGTCCTCTTCTTCATGACCAAGCCCGACCCGGCGCGGCTGCTCGCCGGGAAGGAGGCGACGGTGGCGCAGGTGGCGACCATCAGCAAGTCGCTCGGTCTCGACGCGCCCGTCTGGCAGCAGTACCTGAGCTTCCTGGGCCGGCTGCTCCACGGCAACCTCGGCGAGTCCTACAAGCTGCACGAGCCGGTGACCACTCTCCTCGGCCAGTGGGTGCAGGTCGACATCTCCCTGGCCGTGGGTGCCGGCGTCATCTGGCTCGCCATGGGCCTGAGTGTCGGCATCCTCGCCGCCCGCCGGCCCCGCAGCGTCTGGGACCGCAGCGCCACGGTCTTCGTGCTGGTCGGCCTCTCCACCCCGACCTTCATCCTCGGCCTGCTGCTCCTCTTCGTCTTCTTCTACATCCTCACCACCCACGGGATCGCCATCTTCCCGAGCGCCGGCAACTACACGCCGTTCCTGACCAATCCACTGGAGTGGGCCCACGACCTGATCCTCCCCTGGCTGACGCTCGCCCTCATCACCGCCGCGACCTACGCCCGCCTCTCCCGCAGCTCGCTGCTGGAGGTGCTGGGAGAGGACTACATCCGCACCGCCCGTGCCAAGGGTCTCTCCGAGCGGCGCGTCGTCTACCGCCACGCCCTGCGGGCGGCGATCACCCCGATCGTCACCCAGTTCGGCATCGACCTGGCAGGGGTGCTGGGCGGAGCCATCATCACCGAGACCATCTTCGGTCTACCCGGTCTGGGCCAGAACGTGGTCAGCGCGATCAGCCGGGAGGACCTGCCGGTGATCCAGGGGATCGTGCTGGTCGCCGCCGCCTTCATCGTGGTCGCCAACATCATCGTCGACGTCCTCTACGCGGTCATCGATCCCCGGGTCCGGCTCTCGTAGCGGGGGCGGGCTTCCACCGATCGGATGGACCGGCCGGCGCTGGGATCGGTCCGCTCAGACCGCGGGGAGGCGGAGCAGGAAGGTGCTGCCCTGTCCGGGGCGGCTCGACTCCAGGGCCAGCTCGCCGCCCATTCGCCGGGCGCACTCGCGGCTCACGTACAGACCGAGCCCGGTCCCGGCCGCCCGCCCCGCCCCCGCCCCCCTGACGAATCGCTCGAAGATCCGCTCGCG
>JBEKAP010000028.1:0-15480 GCA_050015875.1 Candidatus Dormibacteria bacterium
CCCCCGCCCAGGCGATGTTGCCGATGGTGCGGTGGACGGTGAGCGGAAGGTTGGTCGGATTGAGGAACTGGAGGAGGTACCCGGTGTTGACCGTGGCCCCCTGGACCGTCGGGGTGAGCATCTGCGAGGCGATCACATCGATCAGGAACATCTGGAACCACTGGTCGATGTTGAGCAGGATGACCATGCCCAGGCGCGCGAGCCGGTAGGCGCGCAGCCTCTCCCAGTTGGCGTAGAGCGTGTAGAGAAGGACGATCTCGCCGACGAAGAGCAGCGCCTCGAAGAACCAGACCCAGAATGTGAACTGCTGGAAGGTGACGAAGAACCGGCCCCACATGCCGACCAGGACGAAGACCACGAAGAAGATGGCGATCGCCGCCCCGGTGCTGAAGATGTAGCCCCAGGCGTGGACCAGGGTGCGGGCGAGCCGCTCGTGGCGCTCGTCCTTGGTCACCATCGAGATCCCCTCGCTGAGCGCCACCAGGGTGCAGGAACCGATCAGGAACGTGGCGAAGAGCACATGGAGCAGGGCCACGACCCCGACCAGGACCGTGTTGGTCAGCACCGTCCCGGGGACCGAGGTCGGGCTGAGGGAGAGGATCAGGTGCTGCATGGAGGATCCGAGCTCACAGGTTGTAGAGGCGGTTCACGCCCAGCATCGCCAGGTAGATGACCGTGCCGATGAAGAAGAAGGCGGGGACCAGCACGTCCGGTCGCCGGATGGGATGGCGATCCGGATTGCGGTCGATGAAGGGCAGCGCGAGCATCAGGGTGGCTCCGATCCCCACCACGACGAATACGCCGAAGCCGATCAGCTCGGTGGGGAAGAAGACGAGCAGCTGATCGAGGGGAAGGTAGAACCACTCCGGGGTGGGCACGTAGGTGAGGGTGGCGGGGTTGGCGGGGCCGTCGAGCGGCGCCCCGGAGATCAGCGCCATCACGAAGATGAAGACGACCAGCACCAGGGAGACCACGGTGTCCTTGAACAGCTGGTCGGGGAAGAAGTCGACGGTCTCGCTGGGCACCGCGTAGAGGGGTTCGGATCCGCGCGTGGGGTAGGGTGGCTCGGCGCGGCGAATGCGCTCGGCGATCTCCTTGGCGGGGTCGTCGGTGGTGGTCCGGTAGTTGACCCAGGAGCCGAACTCACCGTGACGCCGGAGCAGGTAGAGATGGCCACCGATCAACCCCAGCAGCAGGGCGGGGAGCACCCAGATGTGGAGGGCGAAGGTGCGGGTGAGCGTGATCGGCCCCACGAAGTTGCCGCCGCGCCAGAGTGTCCTCACCCCGTTGCCGATCACGGGCAGGTAATGGGGGATGTTGGTCACCACCACGGCGGTCCAGTAGGAGGCCTGGTCCCAGGGCAGCATGGCTCCGGTGATGGCCATGGCGAGCACCAGGAAGAAGAGCATCGCGCCGCTGATCCAGTTGAGCTCGCGCGGCTTCTTGTAGCTGGCGGAGATGAAGGTGCGCAGGGCGTGGACGCCGATCAGGAGCATCAGCGTGTAGGCGCCCCAGAGGTGGATGCCACGGATCCAGTCGCCGAAGAGATCGTTGGTGCGCAGATAGAGCAGGCTGCCGTAGGCCTGGGTGACGGAGGGCACGTAGTCGAGGAGCAGGAAGATCCCGGTGAAGAACTGGACGATGATCACGACCAGGGTGGCGCTGCCCAGGGTGTAGGCCCAGCCTCCCCGCTTCGGGACCGCCTCGTAGAGCCCCTTGTGGAGCAGCCCGGTGATCCCGGTGCGGTCGTCGAACCACGCCCAGCTGCGGCGGAAGGGCCCGGCGATGGGCGCGGGCACCAGCCCGTTGAAGTCGCCCCGCTCCTCGGGCTCGGCGGGCACCTCCGCGGCCATCAGATCTGCTCCTGGAGCCGGTTGGCGATCTGCAGGTAGTGCTTGCCATCCGCTCCGACGTACACGCGATGCACCCATTGGGAGAGCGGCTGCGGGGGCGGCCCCCCGACATTGCGCCCGGTGATCGCGTACAACCCGCCATGGCAGGGGCACTCGAAGAGCGACAGCGACGGTTCCCAGTGCACGTCGCACTGCATGTGGCTGCAGATGTTGCAGAAGGCGTAGAGCCGGCCCTGGTACTTGGTGACGTAGACGATCCGGTTGACGGCCGGGGTCGGGGGTCCGAAGCCGAGCGGCACCGCGGCGATCCGCGCGGTGGGAAGCCCCTCGGGGATGTCGTCGATCGGTCCACCCTGGACGGTGACCCAGATCTCCTTGGTCGACGCCCAGAGCGGGCTCAGCAGAAGACCGACCGCCGGGACCGAGAGCATGGCGGTGATCAGCCCGGCCATGGCGCCGGTGCCCCTGACCAGGAACTGGCGACGGCTGACGCGACCCATGCTCATCCGGGCGACCCCAGCTGGAACGAGGGCGGAGTGGCGGGATGGTTGGTGGCCCCGACCAGGGCTGTCAGCGCCATGGTGAGGAAGAGGAGGCAGAAGAAGCCGGCCGCCCCGGAGACGAGCACGGCGGCCAGGTGGTTGCCGTCGCGCCACATCGGACGGACGGAGCGGAACACCCACCACGCGGCCATGACGAGCAGCACGGCCATACCCGCACCGAGGATGGTGTAGTACCAGAAGGCCTCGAAGTCGGCCTCGCGCCCGGGGGTGAGGGGCGCGTCGGCGAGCAGGCGGAACGCCAGCAGGCGGGTCATGGGTAGTTGCTCTCCGGTGGCAGGAAGCGGCCGTGGGCGCTCGCCTGGGTGAGCACCCCATAGACCACGTAGTCACCCCGCGCCTGCTCTTTGATGAAGCCCATGAAGAGCGCGGTCGCCATGGAGACCACGCCGACCAGGACCAGGCTGCGGCGGAGGGTCACCCCGCGCACCGCCTGGTTGAGAAGGCCGCGCGGGTTCCAGCGCAGGACGAGATGGGCCGCCGTCACCACCACGGCGAGGGTCAGGCCGACGTAGCGCAGGGCGAGGATGTCGGGCGTGATCACCGACGCGGGCAGGCAGGCGACCACCATCCCGACCGCGGTCAGCACCGTCGCCAGCTGGGCGGAGCGCGAGCCGCGGAAACCACCCCTCTCCCCGGCGAGGGCGATGTTTCCCCCCACCAGGATGGCGCCCACCAGCGCCTCCTGGGCGATCATGTAGTTGCCGAAGGTACCCACCAGGCTGTCGAAGTACCCGAGCTGCACGTTGTGCAGGACGAGCACCAGGATGAAGCCGTCGACCGGCATGAGCAGGGTGGCGACCAGGCCGATGCGGAGATTGACCCGGGCCGCCCAGAACTGAAACCTGTGCTCGGCGTCGTCACCGCTGCGCCGGGCGAGCAGGGTCGCGAGCCCGGCCAGCAGCAGAGCGGTCCAGCCCACGTTGCCGATCAGCCGGTGGATGAGCAGCGGCATGTACACGGGGTTGAGCACGGAGGCGAAGCTGTCGTTGCCCGGGGTGATGAGGAAGCCGTCGAGGCCGACGATCAGGACCACGAAACCTGTCTGCAGCGCGGCGACGATGCAGCCGAGCAGGAAGTGGTTGCGATCGCGCATCCGGCCGAAGCTGTTCCGGTACCAGACGAGGAGCGGGGCCAGCACGATGAAGAGGCCCATCGCGACCCCCATCAGGGGCAGGAAGAGGTTGACCAGGGTGCCGGTCCCGTTGCCGAAGAACCCGACCATGGCGACCACCGCGAAGATCGCGAAGGTCGCCCCCAGGCTGAAGACCAGGTAGTAGCTGTTGGCAGCGGCGCGGGCGTAGCGGCGGGCGTAGGCGCTCCCGCTGCGCAGCCCGTAGCCCTCCATGGCGGCGGCCAGGGTGATTGCCCCCACCGAGAACTCGGCGAGGGCGATGTGGGTGAGGAAGAGAGCCCCCACGATCCAGGCGTCGCTGATCCCCGGGAAGTTGGGGATGGTGACAGTGAAGCCGAGCAGGTGCCCGGCCGGGGCCGCCGCCAGAGCGTGGGCGGACGGCGATGCTGCGACCATCACCCCAGGCACCCCCCCTCGGTCATCCGGCGGCGTCCACGCTCCCGAGGCTCGCCGCCTCGGCCGAGGTCATGCGGCGGCCCAGCATGTCCACCATCGGGGCGCTCACCTCATTGAGCCCGTGGTCGTAGTCGGTGTGCGCGCGGGCGGCTCGGTCGGGATCCTCGGCCTGCGAGTGGTGATGGCCGCCCTCGACCGGCGCGGCCCCGGCGTGGACCGGGCACCCGGGCGCCGCCGGGGCGGCGGCTCTGGCACCGGCCCCGACCGGGCACCCCGGCGCGGTGGTCGCCTCGCCCTCGAGGCGCTCCCGCATCAGCGACCGCGCCTCGGCGATCCCCGCCTCGGCGTGGAGGATCTCGACCTCGGGGGCGCGCAGGGCGATGGCCAGCCGCTCGATCTGCTCGGATGCGAGGTTGCGGAGAAAGCCGGCGGAGATCCGGGCCAGCCGCTCCTCGGCCTCCGCGCTCCAGGGCAGGCGCCGGGGCGAGACGTGCGGGCCGGTGTGGGCCTCCAGGCCGAGCGGGGCCCGATGGGGGCCGGCCCCCTGGTCGAGCGACCGGAGCTCGGGGCTGACGAAGGGCTCGACCACCTCGGCGGTGATCGCCGGAAGCCTTCGGGTGCGCGCCTGCTTCTCCACCATCGCCTTGACCCGGCGGCGCAGATAGCCGGCGGGGAGCTGCTGGAGGACGCGCCGGGCCTCCAGGGTCCAGCCCAGCTTGTGCCCGTCGAACCCGGTCTCGGCGGCGTCGCCCTCCTGGTCGGCGGCGGCGCGCAGCGCGGTCACGTCGAAGGGCTCGAACTCCGCCGCCCCGGCCCCGCAGACGGGGCACTGGGACGGGTGCTCCACGCGGGCCGCGTAGCCGCACACCCGGCAGATGGCCCGGGTCTCCTCGGCGGTCGGCTCCTCGACCATCGCCTGCTCCGCGCCCTCCAGGGAGCTCCGGGCCTCGGCGATGACGCGCATCTTCTTCTGGAACGGCATCAGCTCGTCGAGGGCCTCGTCGACATCGCCGCTCGCCACCACGCTGTGGCCGCGCTCCGTCGCCCAGCGCAGCACGGCGGTTCGAGCCAGTCCGCGAACCCCCGCAGGCACCCGCGCCATCCGCTCCTCCGCCTCGGGGGTCCAGACCACCGATGCCTCCGCCCGGAGGTCCAGGGGCGGCAGGTAGGTGCCGCTCATCACCAGCAGGTTGCAGGGCGCGAAGCGGATCAATTGCTCGGTGGCGCTGCCCAGGTCCATGCCGGCGTCGGAGTGGATGCCGATCCGCCCCATCACGAGCAGCCACGGCTTCCGTTCGCGGCAGTGGCGGAGCAGGCGGTCGAAGGCCTTGCCGTCGAGGAGGGTGATGGGCAGCTCCATCCCCGCCTCCCTGGCGGTCGCCTCGGCCACCCGCAGGTGCGACTCGTAGATCTTGGCAAGCCCGGTGTCGATGATCTCCTCGTGGAGGGCCTCCTGCTCCTTGAAGCGGAAGACCTTGCTCGCCTTCTCGCTGAGGACGTCGACGATCCCGTTGAAGACGGCGTAATGGAGGTAGGGGTCGTAGACGGCCACCGCCTCCACGCGGCGCTGGAGGCGCTTGCCCAGCTCGAGCGCGGCGCGCAGCCCCGCGAAGCTCTGGGGCGAGCCGTCGATGGCGACGACAATGTCACCCTCGCGCTGCCAGGCGAGGTCGCGCACCAGGAGGACATCGGTCCGGATGCGCCGGAGCACGCGCTCGGCCACCGACCCGAGGGTCGACTCGCGGACCGCGCCGGTGCCCAGCGCCCCCATCACCACCAGGTCAGGCTTGACCTCGGCGACGTCGGTGACGATCTCCTCCCAATTGCGCCCGTCCCGGCGCCGCGCCTCGAACGGGACGCCTCGCTCCAGGCAGCGGTAGCGCATCACGTCCGTGTAGCTGTCGCTGATCAGCTCGAGCCCGGTGGTGATCAGGGAGTCGTGGATGCGGCGCTGGCGGAGCAGCTCCGCCTCGTCCTGGTACTCCTCGGGGAGGGTGTACTCCATCTGCTTGAAGCGAAAGTCGTGCATCCGCGCCGCGTAGGCGTGCATCCCGACGCACCGAGCCCCCCAGGCCGACGCCAGCTCGATCGCCAGCCCGGCCGCGGCGTCCGAGTGCTCCGAGTTGTCCAGCGGGACGTATACGTTCGAGTAGCCGCCGATCGTGTCCATCGTGTCCTCGATGTCGGTCCCCGGCGCCGCTCGCGCCTCCCTCTGCGCCCCGTGACGGTGCGTGAGGCAATTGTAGGAACATATGCCATATGGGTGCGTTATTTAGGGGCCGGAGGGCCTAAACGTGTCGAAACATTCAACCGCATCCGACCGCGGTCACACCGCCCATGCGATGCCCCAGAAGGCCGCCGTCACCGCCCCGAGCGAGGCCGCGGCCTGCCCCTACCCGCATGGCGAGAGCGCGACCCCCCACCCGACCGGAGCCCACCCGGGACTGACCGGGCTGGACGCCGGAGCCTGCCCGGTGGCGGGCATGGCACCGGCGCCTGTGGGAATGATCGCGGCAGTGCCGGCGCACGCGCGCGGGGCGGTGCAGGCGGCGGGCGTCCCGGCGTGGACCCCCGACGCCGAGGCGGTGGTCAGAGAGCGTGCGGAGATGTGGTCACACGGTGACCCCACCCGGGGCGAGGAGCTGGCGCGCGGAGTCGCCGAGGAGCGCGCCGCCGGACGCCAGGCGGAGATCACCGCCCTCTTCCTCCGCACCCTCGGCAAGAAGCTCGGCTACGGGCACCCCCTCAGCGAGAAGGGGGAGGAGCTCCGTTTCACCTGGACCCCGGAGGCGGAGGCCCGCCTCGCCGACGTCCCCGAGTTCTGCCGGGAGCTGACGCGATGGCGAGTGGAGTGGACCGCGCACAAGCTCGGCCTCGGCACCACCATCAGCCCTCACGAGATGGAGGTGAAGTACGAGCTCTGGGGCCGGGTCTCGCACGCCATCCAGGAGCGTGAGCGGGACGGGCTGCCGTGGACGGACTCCGCGGTGGACCGCTTCTCACGGATCCCGGAGTTCGTCCGTGGCCAGGTGCTCGAGGCCATCGAGGGCAACGCCCGCACCCTGGGTGCGACCGAGGTGGACGACGCCATGGTCGATCGGGTGATCGAACGCTGGATCACGACCGGCGACTTCCACGAGGGGCTGTACGGCTTCAAGTAGGCGGCGTCCGGCGTCCCGCGGCGGCGGGCCCGGGTCAGGCGCGGAAGCCGGTGACGTCGATCCCCCAGGACATCGTGGCGGTCTGGCCCGGCTGCAGGACGATCAGGTCCTCGCCGCTCCGGAAGGCGTCGGGAGGGCAGGTCATCGGCTCGACGGCGATTCCGCGCCGCCGGTCCGCGGAGGGCAGCGGGTCCGCGCTGAAGAGCACCAGCCAGGGGCAGGCGCGATCGGTCCAGAGGACGAGCCGGCGCCCGTCCGGAGCCTCCAGGCGCACCCGCAGCAGTCCGTCGGGGTCACGGAGCAGATCGGTGTAGGCGGTGTCGAGCTGGGTGGGCCCGATCAGGCGCGGTTCCCGGAAGTCGAACTCGGTGCCGGCCACCGTCGCCCTTCCGGTGGGCAGCATCCGCGAGTCGGTGCGCAGCCGCGTCTCCGCTGGAACCGTGAGACGCCAGCCGTCGATCTTCTCGGCGTCCACGGACAGGTAGGGGTGGGCTCCGGCGCCGAAGGGGGCGGGAACGCCGGAGAGGTTGGTCCCCGACATGGTGACGCGGAGGCCGCCGTCGTCGAGGGCGAAGTCCGCCGTCAGGTCCAGGCAGAAGGGGTAGCCGTCCCGCGGATGGAGGTGGTAGCGCATCACCACGCGATCGGGGGAAGGCCTGTCGGCCGTCCAGTTCGACCAGCGAGCCAGCCCGTGGATGGCGTTCGTGAACTCCTCCTCGTCGAGGGGGAGCTGGTGGTCGACGCCCTCCCACCGGTACCGGCCGTTGCCGACGCGCCCGGGCCAGGGCATCAGCGTCTGACCCCGAGCGTGGGTGGCGTGCTTGGTCACGTCGAAGCCGAGGATCGCCGAACGCCCGGCCACGGTGTAGGCGCGGAGGGTCGCCCCGACCTCGGTGACCACCGCCTCCTGGTCGCCGTGGACGAGGCGGTGCTGGAGCCCCGACGGCGGCTCCACACCCGGGGCGAGCGGTGCTGGACGGGCGTCCACCCTACCGACCACGCACGGGGGAGCCGTCGCCGGCGCCGCGGAGGATCTCGCCGATGTCGGCGAGGCCGCGCCTCGAGCCGGCGCTGGGCTTGGTCCGATGGGCCAGCACCATGGGAGCCACCCCCTCGACGTCCCCGAGGGTGACCCGGTCCCGCCCCTCATGGGCGGCGACCGCCTGAGCGGCCTTGCGGGTCACCAGGTCGGAGCGGTGCCCGTCCACCTCCAGCTCGATGCCGAGATGCGCGATGGCGACCAGGATCCCCCGATCGACGGCCACGTCGCCGAGCGAGAGGATGGCCTTCCGGATCCGCTCCGCCTCGGCGTGCTCCTCCGGCTCCCAGCTGGAGGCGAACGCGTCGGGGTCGTCCTCGAACGCCTCGCGCCGCTCGACGATCTCGACCCGCTGCCGGACGTCCCGGATGCCCTCCACGTCCACGCAGAGCCCGAAGCGGTCGAGGAGCTGAGGGCGCAGCTCGCCCTCCTCCGGGTTCATGGTCCCGACCAGGATGAAGCGGGCCGGGTGGGACACCGAGACGCCCTCTCGCTCGACCGTGTTGGTGCCCATCGCGGCGGCGTCGAGGAGGACGTCGACGATGTGGTCGTCGAGGAGGTTCACCTCGTCGACGTAGAGGATGTTGCGGTTGGCCTCGGCGAGCACCCCGGGCTCGAACTCCTTCTCACCCTTCTTGATGGCGGCCTCGATGTCGATCGAACCGACGACCCGATCCTCCGAGGCGTTGATGGGCAGCTCGATCACCCGCATCTGCCGGGTGGCCCGGGGCAGGGTCTCGCCGCGCTGAAGCCGTTCGGCGCACTCGTCGCAGCGGCCGGCGGCGGCGTCGGGAGAGCAGCCGAAGCGGCAGTCGGCGACCACCTCGAGCTCGGGGAGGAGGCGCGCCAGGGCTCGCACCGCCGTCGATTTGGCCGTCCCCTTCTCGCCGCGGATCAGCACGCCGCCGATGGCGGGGTTGATCGCGTTGAGCACGAGGGCCTGCTTCATCGGCCCCTGGCCGACGATGGCGGTGAACGGGAAGATGCTGCGACCTCGCTGCATCGCGCCATTGTGGCAAAGCGCCCGGAGCTGCGGTACCTCCGACGTGTGTATCCGCCCCGTCCGCCGTACAAATTAGAGTCGGACAATGGGAGAAGCGGCGCAGATCGTCGTGCTGATCAAGGAGCCCGGCACGGCGAAGACCCGCCTCGCCGCCGCCCTCTCGCCGGCCGAGCGGGTGCACCTGGCTGAGGAGTGCGCCGTCCGAGCGCTCACGGCAGCCCGGGAGGTGGCGGTCACCATCGCGGTCTGCGGCGGGCCGGCGGCGGCCGTCCTGGCCCGCCGGTGCGGAGCGGACGCCCTGGTCGAGGAGCGCCCCGCGGGACAGAACCCTGCCGCCGAACGGGGCCTGGCCGAGGTGCTCGCCCGGGGCGGCTCCGCCTGCCTGCTGCTCAGCTCCGATCTCCCCCTCGTCGACGCCAGCAGCCTTCGCCGACTTCTGGAGCACGCGGGAACGGTCGAGGGGCCGGTCGCGGTGGTGGCTCCGGCGCTCGGTCGCGAGGGCACCAATGCCCTCTACCTGCGCCCCATCGCCGGATTCGACCTGCAGTTCGGCGACGCGTCCCTCCCCCGCTTCGCCGAGGAGGCGAGGCGCCGGGGCCGGAAGCTGATCGTCCACCGGGAGGCGGCGCTGGCGCTGGACCTCGACGAGCCGGACGATCTGGCCACCCTCGAACGCTGGCGGGCCGCCGCCGGAGGCGGGGCATGACCGAGGAGCCCTGCGCCGGTGTCGAGCTGCGCGGCATCGAGGGGCTCCCCGAGGTGGCGAGCGGCGACGACCTGGGCCGGCTGATCGCCGAGCGCGCCGCCCCGCTCCGCTCCGGCGACATCGTGGTGGTGGCCCAGAAGGTGGTCTCCAAGGCGGAGGGGATGCTGCGGAGCCTCGGCTCCGTCGCTCCCGGCGCGCGGGCGCAGGAGCTGGCCGAGCGGCTGCAGGCGGACCCGCGGATGGTCCAGGTCGTCCTCGACGAGAGCGTCCGCGTGGTCCGCGCCGAACGCGTCCTGATCGTCGAGACGCGGCAGGGATTCGTCTGTGCCAACGCCGGTGTCGACCGGTCCAACGTGCCCGGAGCCGACATCGTCTGCCTCCTGCCGGTGGACTGCGATCGGAGCGCGGAGCGGCTGCGCCGGCGCATCGCGGAGGTGACCGGGGCGGAGGTGGGGGTGGTGATCAGCGATACCTTCGGCCGCCCGTGGCGGGTCGGGCTCTGCAACGTCGCCCTGGGAGTGGCCGGCATCCCTTCCACCGTGGACTACCGGGGAAGCCCCGACGACTTCGGCATGCCCCTCCAGGCGACCCTGGTGGCGGTCGCCGACGAGATCGCGGCGGCCGCTGAGATGGTCATGGGCAAGACCCGACGCATCCCCGCGGTGGTCGTCCGAGGGCTGGATCTCAAGGGAGAGCCGGGCAGCGGGCGGGAGCTGGTCCGGACCGCGGACACGGACCTCTTCCGGTGACGCCATGCGGGTGACGGTCCTGGCCGGGGGGACCGGCGCAGCCCGGCTGGCCTGCGGGCTGGCACGGGTGCTGGCCCCGGGCGAGCTCAGCGTGATCACCAACACCGCCGACGACCTGGAGATGTGGGGGCTGCTGATCTGTCCCGACACCGACGCCGTCCTCTACCGGCTCGCCGGCCTCTTCAACGCCGACGCGGGATTCGGCGTTCGCGACGAGACCTACCAGGCGCTCGAGATGCTCGGCCTCCTCGGTGAGCCGGTGTGGTTTGGGCTGGGCGACCGTGACCTCGGCCTCCACCTCCTGCGCGCCACCCTGCGACGGCGGGGCGCGACGCTCGGCGAGGCGGTCGCCGAGATCGGCCGGCGGCTGGGGCTGGCGACCGCGGTCATCCCCATGAGCGACGACCCGGTCCGCACCCGGGTCGCCACCGACTCCGGGGAGATGGGCTTCCAGGAGTGGTTCGTCGGCGCGCGCTGCGAACCTCGGGTGCGTGGCCTCCGCTTCCAGGGCCTGGAGGCGGCGGTGCCGGCGCCGGCCGCCGTGCGCGCGGTCGCCGACGCGGACCTGGTGGTGATCGGCCCCTCCAACCCCCTGCTGAGCGTGGACCCCATCACCGCCCTGATCGCTCCTCACCTGGAGAGGGAGCGCGTGATCGCCGTCTCTCCCATCGTCGGTGGCCGCGCGCTCAAGGGCCCGACGGTCGCCCTGATGGAGCAGCTCGGGGAGGAGCCCAGCGCCCTCGGGGTGGCGCGCCACTACGCGGGGCTGGCCGCCGGATTCGTCCTGGACGCGGTCGACCGTGAGCTGTCCGACGGGGTCGCCCGGCTCGGGGTGCGCCCCCATCTTCTCGACACCGTGATGGCCGGCGCCGAGGGCGAGGAGCGGCTGGCGAGGGAGGTGCTCGGGCTCGAGGGGCCCGCGGCTCACTGAGCCGGCATCACCGGACGCCCGCGCCGGACGCGGACGCGGAGCGACCAGCCGGCGGCGGCGATGGCGAGCAGCGCGATCACGTAGACCAGGCTGTGGACGAGCATCAGGCCCACCGGGTCGGCGGGGAAGCCCCCCGCCAGGTAGGCGAGCTGGATGGGGCCGTTCATGGGCAGGATGCCGTTGACCCACGCCCCGCCGCTCAGCGCCAGCTGGATGCCGACCAGGCCGATGATCACCAGCGTCCCCTCCAGGTCCTGGGGCAGGACCGCGGCCACCGCCAGGCCGAGGGAGACGGCGATCGGGGGGACCAGCAGGCAGGAGCCGAAGAGGGCGGCGACGGACACCGGGTCCGATGCCAGCATCATCGCCACCGCCACCAGGGAGGCGAAGGCGGTGCCGCCCACGAGCAGGAGAAGGAAGCGCCCCAGCATCAGCTCGGCCGGCCGGAAGCCGATGAGCACCAGCCGCGGCTCGGCCTCGCGTGCCGCCAGCACGGCGAAGAGCGCGGCGCAGGCCACCGACCAGCTCATCCCCAGGGCGCCGAACTCGATCGCACTCTCCCTGCTCTGGCTGAGCATCGCCAGGTAGAGGGCGACCGGGAGCGCCACCAGGATGGCGAGGGCGAGCCGGCGGCGGAGCAGCTGGCGGCCCTGCATCTCGGCGGCGATGAGGGTGCGCTGCAGGAAGGCCCGGCTCGCGATCACCTCCCCGCCTCCGTGGCGGCCGGGGAGCGGCGGGACGGATGGGTCAGATCCACGACGCGGTCGACCCGGGAGAGCTCGTTGAGCATGTGGGTGACCACCACCGTCGCCCTGCCGGCCGCCCGCCACCCGGTGACGTGATCCCAGAAGTTGACGTAGGAGCCGGTGTCGAATCCCTGGTAGGGCTCGTCGAGGAGGAGCACCTCGGGGTCGCCGAGGAGGGCGAGGGCGAGGTTGAGCTTCTGCCGGGTCCCGCCCGAGAGACCCCTGGAGACGGACCGGTCACCCACCGGGAAGTCCAGCTCCTCGAGCAGCTGCCGCCCCGCGGTCACGGCGTCCCTCCGGCTCAGGCCGAAGGCCGCTCCGAAGAGCGCCAGATGCTCGTCCGCGTTCAGAAGCTCGAGGAGCCCGGGCTCCTGGGGGCAGTACCCGATCCGGCCGCGCTCCTCCACCCTTCCGGCGTCGGGACGGGTGATCCCAGCGCAGATCCGGAGCAGGGTGGTCTTGCCGCAGCCGTTCTCCCCCACCAGGGCGACCACCTCGCCGGGGCGAACCGTCAGGTCGACACCGTCCAGGACGTGCTTGTCGCCGTAGTGCTTGACGATCCCGGTGGCGGCGAGGAGCGAGCCCCGCCCCCCGTCGGGGGACGAGGCCGTCTCCTCGGCGGTCCTCGCAGACGCCGCCGTCACCGGGGTGGGGCGGGCAGGCGCTGGAGACGGCGCGTCATCGACCAAATCTTAGCCGGAGCCTTCGCCGCGCCCCGGATCCGCGATGCGTCGCCGCGGCCGCTCACGGATCAGAGGGGGAGCGTGACCCCGGTGAGAGCCGCACAGCGGGCCAGAAGACCCTCCTGGAGCCGCTCGTCATAGGCGGCCGGATTTGCCCGCAACTCCCGGCGGCGCTTGAAGTAGCGGCCGGAGACGGCTGCCGCCGGGTCGTCGCTGGTCGCCAGCCACACCTGGGTCTCGGCCCCGAGCGGCAGCGGGTCGGTGGCTCCGGGCCCCCCCATCCGGGTCCTGATCCAGCCGGGGTCGACGGCGTTGACGCGGACCTCCGGCCGCCGCCTCGCCATCGCGAAGGCGAGAAGCACGTCGCAGAGCTTCGAATCCGAGTAAGCCTGCATCCCGTCCCAGTGGCCCCGCTCGTGCTGGAGGTCCTCCAGGTCCACGGCACCGCCGGCCTCCAACCCCGAGGTCAGATAGACGAGGCGGGCGGGCCGGTCCATGAGCGCGGTGAGCACGTAGGGGGCCAGCACGTTCACCTGGAAGATGCGTTCGAGGCCATCACCGGTCAGCTCCCGGCGAGGGACGCCGCCGCCAACCCCGGCGTTGTGGATGACGACGTCATAGGGCCCGTGACGGCCGGCCGCGCCGGCCAGCGCGCGGGTCTCCGCCAGCGAGGAGAGCTCGCCGACCACGACCGCCGCAGCGTCCGGGATCGTCCCGCGCACGTCGGCGGCACGCTCGCCGCTGCGAGCGTGGACGACCACGCGGTTGCCCATGCGGATGAGGGTCTGGGCGGTCTCCCGACCGATGCCGTCCGCCGAGCCGGTCACCAGGACAGAGGTCATCCGAATCTCCTCCAAGGCAGCGCTGCTGCGCGGTCGGGCCGCGACCTCTCCGTCATCGGCCGCGCAGGCTCCTCTCCACCCCGGCGACGATCGCCCCCTGGGAGAGATCGTAGAGGCCGAGGTACTCGCCACCGCTGCGCTCGGCGAGGTCCTGACAGGCGTTGAAGCCGAAACCGCCGAGGAGGGCGTGGGCACCCAGGACGCCGACGCCCGGCAGCTGCGTCCCGGTGGTGTCCCTGGCCGAGTCGATGATGAGCGTCCGGATGTGCTCGTGGCCGATCTGCTCGGCGATGCGCTGCGCCTCGAGGAGCGGCTCCTCACCGAAGAGCGAGATGTTCCCGCGGCCGTCGGAGATGAGGACGATGAGCGGGTAGACGTTGGCGTCCCGCAGCCGCTCGGTGCGAACCAGCTTGAGCCCGGCGACCAGTCCATGCGTCAGAGGGGTCGTCCCACCTACGGTCAGCCTCTGCAGCCGCGCTTCGGCGAGATCGACGCTGTTGGTCGGGGAGAGCGCGACCCTTGCGGTGCGGCCGGAGAAGACGACCAGCGCCACCTTGTCGCGGCGGACGTAGGCGTCGCGCAGCAGGGAGAGCACCGCCCCCTTGGTGGCCTGCATCCGCTGCTCGGCGTCCATGGAGGCGCTCGCGTCCACCACGAAGACGATGAGGGTCCCGGTCCGGCGCCGCCGGACCTTCTGGCGAAGGTCCTGGCGTTCGAGGCGCAGCGCCGGTCCCCCCCCAGCGGGCGCCTCGGCGCGCCGTCTGGTCTGGTGGGGTGCGGCCGCGCGCAGGGTCGCGTCGAAGGCGACGTCGGTGGTGCGCTCGGTCTGCACGGCGCGGACGTAACGGCCGCGCTTGTCCCGCGACTCGGAGCTGGAGCGCTTGCCGGAGGCGATTCGTGACTTGCGGTCGCGGGGGAGCTTGATCGATCGGACCGGGAAGAGCTCGCCCTCGTAGAGCTGATCGACCCCCGCCCGCCTGGTGTCATCCCCGGGGGTCTCCGTGCCCCGCTGGCCGGCCGACCTGTCGCCGGTCTCCTGATCGGCGTCGGACGTCGACTCCTCCGAGCTCTGGGGCTCGCCGTCCGCGCTGGCGATCTCCTCCCTCGCCTGCTCGGCCAGCTCCTGCATCCGCTCCCTCTGCTGCTCGGCGACCTTGGAGGAGCTGCCGGTCGCCGCGCCGGGGCGGTCGCGACGCCGGTGCCGCAGAGCGAGATCGGCCGCCACCGTGATGTCCTCGACGGTCACGGCGAGGGACGTCGTGGCCGGCACCCCGGGTTCGGCGCTCGTCCCCAGCTCCACCACCGCCTCGGCCTCGCGGAGCGCGCAGAGGGTCTGTGCGGTGCGGCTCACCACCAGGTCGGCTCGATGCCCAAGGGCGGCGGCGTCGATGCAGCCGAGGGCGATGAGCCAGCGCATCTCGGCGGGAACCTCGACGAGGGGCAGGAGCTCCTGAGCCTTGACGATGACGGCGCGCAGCCGCGCCTCTTCCCCCTCGCTGGATCCACGCTGGCTGCCGGGGTCCGCCTGCTGGGCGATGTCCCGCTCCATGACGGCGACCCGATCGGCGACGGAGCGGAGACCCACGACGTCGACACAGAGACCGAACCGATCGAGGAGCTGGGGGCGGAGCTCTCCCTCCTCGGGATTCATGGTCCCGACCAGGATGAATCGCGAG